>NZ_JBHYVB010000003.1:0-90226 GCF_042750115.1 Streptomyces sp. NPDC059455 | reverse complement strand
TCTATCTCTGGTTCCGCCCCCCCGCGGTGTGTTGGGTGGCCCGCATACCCCGCGGGGGGTCCAGGGGCGGAGCCCCTGGTACGGGAAGGGGCGGGTAGGGGAAAGAACCGCGGACACCCGTAGGCCCCGGCCCGGACGGGGCAGGGACCCGGCCCGGACGGGGCGAGACGACCCATGAGCGAGCCGCCCCACCCCCGCCCGGTACCTCAGCTCTCGAGACTCATGTACAGACGAGTCCCCCGCGGCTCAAAACCAACGCGTTCGTAGACCCGGCGGGAGCCCTCACCCGAGTACTCCAGCCAGACCGACCGGGCTCCCCGGGCGAACATCGTCTCGGCCAGCGCGGCGGTGACCGCGGCGGCGATACCCCGGCCGCGGAAGGCGGGCCGGGTGCCCACGCCCGCCAGTTCGGCGGTGCCCACGGCGGGGGCCGAGCAGGTGGCCCCACCGGCGCAGCCCCCGTCGGGCGCCCGGACGAAGCGCACCGCGCCGCCGTCCTCCTGGATGCGGCGCAGCCGGGCCGCCCCCTCCTCGGAGGCGGCGAACTCACTGGTGAACGCCTCGGACAGCGCGGCGTCGATCGCCCGGTAGTCCTCGTCCGTGGCCGGAACCGCCACCGGAGCGGCCGCCGTGTCCCGGGGAACGGCGAGCCGTTCCGGGGTACACACCAGATACGCGTGCGTGGCCTCCACGCCGAACCCCGCCTCCCGCAGCGCGGGCTCCACGGCGGGCGCGGCGTCCGGCGCGAACTCGAGCCGCGGCTTGAGTCCGCGCACCCGGAACGCCTCGATCAGCTCCATGACGTCCCGGGCGGTGGGCCGGGCGCCGGGAAGAGGGGTGGCGTAGTTGATGTACGGGCTGGTGGTGCCAGGGTCGATCCCCGCCACGAAGCCCCCGGTTTCGACAAGCACGGGGCGGCGGCGAAGGTTGGCTACGGCAAAACTCTGCACGTCAGTGCCCATGGTGAAGTGACCTCACGGATCAACGCGGCGGAAGGCGCCGCGGAAGGAAGCGGTGTTTACGGATGCGTGGGGCCGCCGTGAGGAGACGGGTTGTTGGCACCGATCGCTCAATCGCTCAGTGCCGACGGCGGCCGCTGGGGGACGCCGGGTCCATGGGCTTCAGTCCTTTGATGACAGGTGGGGGAATCGCCACGCGGAACATAGCGCACGGCGTGGCCGGGTGACACATGGTTTTGCGAGCCGACGCGTAACTCCGCCCACCAGAGGATTGACGCGGACACACCACGACTCTACGGTCTCGTCACATCTTGGCGTTCATATCAAAACACAAGCTTCATATACATGGACGCGCGGTCCATACCAACCCCCCACGGGAAGGCAATTCCCATGCGCATCCGTACGCTGCTCACCGCACTGGCGACCGTGACCACCGTCCTCGGTGGCCTGGCCCTCGCTGGCCCCGCCGGTGCCTCCCCCACGGCCGTCTCCGCCGACCCGTCGAAGGCGCCGGGCGGCAACTTCGACCTCTCGGTGTGGCAACTCCAGGAGCCGGTCGGCTCCCCCGGCAAGCCGACGACCATCCCCTCGTCCCGGCTCCAGGGGGCGAGCGGGTTCCAGGACGACTACTTCTACACCGACAAGCGCGACGGGGCGATGACGTTCTGGGCGCCCGAGAAGGGCGTCACCACCCCGAACTCCAACTACGCCCGCTCCGAGCTGCGCGAGATGAACCGCGACGGCGGCGCCGCGGACTGGTCGCTCGGCGGCTCGCACAAGCTGCGGGCGACGCTGCGCGTGGTGTCGGTGACGAAGAACGTCTGCGTCGGCCAGATCCACCTCGGCTCGGGCGGCTCCTCCACGAAGCCGCTGGTGGAGCTGTACTACCGCGCCAACGGCGACATCGTCCTGGGCACCGAGAACTCCCCCGACGGCGGCCAGACGCTGCACAACGTGGGCCATGTGTCGGTCGGCAAGACATGGAACTACACGATCGGCGTCTCCGGCGGCGACACCATCGACCTGACGGTCAACGGCAGCACGACGCACTACGACATCCCCTCGTCCTTCTTCCCGTACAAGCAGTACTTCAAGGCGGGCTCGTACAACCAGTCGTCCTCCGACAGCACGACGCAGGGAGCACGCGTCGGCTTCTACGGGCTGACCGTCTCCCACGGTTGCGCCCACTGGGCGGGGGGGCATCGGGGGGCGCCGGGCCTTGTTCGCCACTAGTCGCCGCTAGTGGCCACTAGTCGCCGCCAGTCGCCGCTAGGACGTCTTGCCGCCGAAGACCTCGGCCACTTCGGGGATGCGGTCGATGTAGCCGTCGAGCAACTTGCGGCCGACGGTCACCGAGTCGACCAGCGGGTGGAGGGAGAACGCCTTCGCGGCATCGGTCCGGGAGCCGGTGACAGCGGCGCTGATGGTGAGCCGCTCGACCGCCTTGACCTGCTGCATCAGGCCCGCTTGGTGCAGGTCGGGCTGGGTGATGGTGTGCGGGTGGACACCGCCCGCGTCAACGGTCACGGGCACCTCGACGACGGCGTCGTGGGGAAGGGCGGAGACGGTGGTTCCGTTGCGCACATTGAGGATCATCGTGGCGCGTTCATTGCGGCTGATCGCGGCCATCACCGCGAGGGCGACCCCGGCATACCCCTGGTGCGCGGGGTCCGGCCGGAAGCCCTCGTCCGGTTGGGCCTCTCCCTGGACGGCGCCCTTGGCCTCGGCCATGTAGTTGGCGCTGCGGTCGGCGATGGTCTTCCGCCACAGCGACACGGCCGCGCCCCCGGCGGCCTCCGTCACCCGCTGGTAGAACTCCTGCTGCTGGCGGGCGAGGAACTCGCCGCGGGTCTGCGGAGCGTCGAGGATGGACCGTACGGCCTCGCGGTTGAAGTAGTAGTAGTACAGGTACTCGTTGGGGATCAGGCCGAGGTCGCGCAGCCACTCGCGCCCGAAGACAACGCCCTCCTCCAGGTCGCCGAGGCGCTCGTCGGCGAGCAGCCGGGGCAGGATGTCCTCGCCGTCGTGCAGCACGCGGCGCATCCAGCCGAGGTGGTTGAGACCGACGTAGTCGAACTGGGCCCGGGACGGGTCGAGGCCGAGGGTCGTGGCGATGCGGCGGCCCAGACCTGACGGCGTGTCGCAGATGCCGAGGACCCGATCGCCGAGGACGCTCTGCATCGCCTCGGTGATCATGCCGGCCGGATTGGTGAAGTTGATGACGTAGGCGTGCGGGGCCAGCCGCCGCACCCGATGCGCGATGTCGAGCATGACGGGGATGGTGCGCAGCCCATAGGCCAGACCACCCGGGCCGGTGGTCTCCTGGCCGAGGACGTCGAGGTCGAGGGCGACCCGCTCGTCGCACATCCGCCCCGCCAGCCCGCCCACACGGATGGCGGCGAACACGAAGTCGCTGCCCTCCAGGGCGTCGTCGAGCGACGTGGTGACCGTCACCCTGGGCGCGTCGGCATGGCCGTCGGCGAACTGGGCGAGCACTTCGGCCATGGCCTTGAGCCGGGCCGGGTCGGTGTCGTACAGCCACACATCGTCGATACGGGGGGAACCCTGATCGTGCAGCAGGGCCTGGTAGACGTATGGCACGCGGAACCCGCCGCCGCCGAGGACGGTCAACTTCATGCGAGTATCACCTTTCCGTCCGCCTCGCGGCAGAGCTGGAGCGTGTTGGGATCGGCACCGCTGGTGGTGATCAGGACGTCGAGATCGGAGAGCGAGCACACGCGCAGCGATCCGGTGCCGGGGAACTTGGTCTCGACGGCGACCAGGACGACCTTTCCAGCGGTCTCGATCATGGCCTGTTTCAGGGGGGCCTCGACGGCCATGTTGTCCACCACATGGCCGTTCGGCCGCACGCCGGTGCAGCTCAGGAAGAGCAGGTCGGCGCTGACCTGGCGAAGTGCCTGCTCGGTGAGGGAGCCGACCAGGGACTGGTAGTTGCGACGCAGCACGCCACCGAGCATCACCAGCCGTACGGCGTCGTCATCGCGGAGTACGTCGAGCACCGGCAGGCTGCTGGTGATGACGGTGACGGGACGGCCCCGCAGCCGGCGAGCGATGGCCAGGGGGGTGGTTCCGATGTCGAGGACGATCACGCTGTCGTCCTCGACCAGCTTCACGGCCTGCTCGGCGATCGCCTCCTTCAGTGCCTCGTCACGCGAGATGACCTGGTCGAACGGGGTCTCGGGCTCCTCCTCCGCACCGGCGGCCTCCGCGATCCCACGCGGCGAAAGGGCCGCTCCACCGTAGGTACGGACCAGCTCGCCGTTGCGGTCGAGGAGGATCAGGTCCCGGCGAATCGTGGACTCGCTGACCTGGAGGTTTTCGGCGAGCTCGCGTACCGAGGCCACTCCGGTGGACCGGAGTGACTCGACGATCTTCGCATGTCGTTTGCGTGAGGTCACGCATTGACGATAGCACCGCATGACTGAAGTCAGTCATAACGATAAGAGACATTCTCGTTGCTGATCGACTCTTGTCATTCGGTAGGGGTGATGCTCATAGTTGAGCACTTCACCGTGGTCGCACCGGAAAGAGGCGGTCTCCGTGCTCGATGTGCTCTTCGCGGGCGAGGTCTTCTGCGACCTCGTCTTCGGCGGCATCCCCCACCTGCCCACCCCAGGAACCGAGGTGTACGCCGACCGGTTCGCCGTCTCCCCCGGGGGAACCGCGAACCGCGCCGTCGCCGCCGCCCGCCTCGGACTGCGGACCGGGATCCTGGGGGTGATCGGCACCGACCTCTTCGGCGAGCACCTCGCCGCCCGGCTCGCAGCCGAGAAGAACCTGGACCCGACCTGGCTGCGCCGCGACCCCGCCGTGCACACCCCGGTCACGGTCGCGGTGACCCAGGAACACGACCGCGCCTTCCTCACCTACGAGGAGAAGGGGGCCCTGCGCCCTGAGGTGTGGGAGGGCGAACTGCCCGCCGTCCGCTTCCTGCAACTCGGGATCGGACGGCCGCTGCCCGCCTGGGCGGCCGAGTTCCGCGCCCGCGGCACCCGTGTGGTGGGCGGCGTCGGCTGGGACCCCACCGGCCAGTGGTCACGGGATCTGCTCACCCGGCTCGCCGAGGTCGACGTGTTCGTCTGCAATGCCGTCGAGGCGACGAGCTACACCCGCACGGGGACGGTCGAGGAGGCCGTGAAGGTCCTCGCCGACCACGTGCCCGACGTCGTCGTGACCGATGGCGGGAACGGCGCGGTCGCGGTGGACGGCGACACCGGCGAACTGATCCGGGTCGCCGTTCCCCGGGTGCCGGCCGTCGATCCCACCGGCGCCGGTGATGTGTTCACCGCGGGACTGATCACCGGCCTGAACCACGACTGGCCCCTCGCCACCCGGCTCCGCTTCGCCGGACTGTGCGCCGCCCTGTCGGTGCAGAGCCTGGGCGGCGCGAACAGCGCACCGCGCTGGGAGGCGATCGACGCCTTCCTCGAACGCACCCCCCGGATTCCGGACGCGGACCTCATCCGCATCCGTGCGATCAAGCCGTAGGGGGGTGTCCGACAGATCTTGACGCCTGCGGCGGGCCGCTCCCCGCCCCGCCCCTTCCCACGCAGAGTCGATGTGCGGCTCCGCCGCGTGGGGGCTCCGCCCCAGACCCCGGGGTCCAGGGGCGAAGCCCCTGGTAACGGGAAGGGACGGGGAGGGGAAAGCACCGGCGTGGCCCACCGGACGCCCCGTAGCTCCCGCGATCCGGTCCGGGTCGGACGACCGCGCCCCGCCACCTCCGACAGACGCCGCCCCAGCCCCGGGCGGCCGCACCCCAGCATCAACCGCACCCCCAACCCCGGGCGGCCGCACCCTCAGCACCAACCGCACCCCCAGCACCAGGAGGACCACCCCATGGTCGAGAGAACCCCACGACACCCCCGTCGGCGCCTCATAGCCGCGGCGGCGCTCGCCACCGGTGTCCTGACCGGTGTCGCGGCCTGCTCCCCCGGCCCGAGCGACGGGTCGGCCACCAGCGCCAAGACCTCGGGCCCGGTCGCCACCGACCCCGCCAAGGCCGGGAAGGTCACCCTCACCGTGTGGGACCAGAACACCGACCCGGGCGCCAACGCCTCCACCGAGGCGCTCAACAAGGCGTTCATGGCGAAGTATCCGAACGTCACCATCAAGCGCGTCTCCCGGTCCTTCGCCGACCTCAAGACCACGCTGAAACTCGCGCTGTCCTCCGCCAACCCGCCCGACGTCGTCCAGGCGAACCAGGGCTACCCCGACATGGGCGCCTTCGTGAAGGCCAAGCTGCTGCAGCCGGTGGACCGCTACGCCAAGGCCTACGGCTGGGACACCGCCTTCCCGTCCCAGTTGCTCGACCTCAACCGCTTCACGCCCGACGGCAAGACCTGGGAGACCGGCAATCTGTACGGCGTCTCACAGACCGGTGAGATCATCGGCATCTACTACAACAAGGCCAAGCTGAAGTCGCTCGGCCTGCCCCTGCCCACCACGCTCACCGGCTTCGAGACCGCAATGGCCAAGGCCAAGGCATCGGGTCTGCAGCCCCTTTCCTACGGCGACTCCGACAAGAGCCCAGGCATCCACATCTTCGGCGTCGTCCAGGCCCTCGCCGCCGGCAAGCCCGAGGTCCGCAAGCTCGTCTTCGACGAGGGCGACGCCAAGTGGACGGACTCCGGCACCCTCAAGGCCGCGACCACGCTGCGCCGCTGGGCCGACAAGGGGTACCTGGGCTCCGGCTTCAACGGCAAGAGCAAGGACCAGGCCGTCGCCTCCTTCGGCCAGGGCAAGTCCCTGTTCCTCCTGGAGGGCACCTGGCAGTCGGCCGTCCTCGCCCCGAAGATGAAGAAGAACGTCGGCTTCACCGCGCTCAGCCCCGCCGCCGGGCAGCCCCCGCTCACCCAGGGCGGCGAGGGCCTCGCGTGGTCCGTGACCTCCAAGTCCAAGCACCCGGACGTCGCCGGCGCGTACATCGACTTCCTCGTCAACAAGAACGGCATGAAGGCCGCCGCCACCCACGGCAACCTGCCGGCCCTTCCGCCGGCCGACTACAAGCCGACCCCCGGCACCGTCGACGCGGACATCCTCACCCGGTGGAAGGCCGTGAGCGAGAAGGACGGACTGCTTCCCTACCTCGACTACACCACCCCGACCTTCTACGACACCCTCACCGCCGCCGTCCAGGAGCTGACCGCCGGACACCTCACCCCCAAGGCGTTCACCAGCCGACTCCAGTCCGACTACTCGTCCTTCCAGAACAGCAGGTAGACCCCAACGCCATGGCCGCCACCGCACACCGCCCGACGGCACGCAAGCGCCCGGCCGGCGCCCCCACCCGGGAGCCGGTCCGGCGCCGCGGCCGCGTCGTCCAGTGGAAGGGCTACCTCTACGCCCTTCCCGCCCTGATCGTCCTCACGGTCTTCCTGCTGATCCCGCTCGGCCAGCTGGTGCAGATCTCCCTCTTCCACTGGGACGGAATCTCCGTCTCCACATGGGCGGGGTTCGACAACTACACCGAGATCGCCCGCGACCCGCGGCTGCGCGCGGGCTTCCTCCACTCCTTCATCCTGATCCTGTTCTTCTCCGTCATCCCGATCGCGCTCGCCCTGATGCTCGCCGCGGTCACCACGCGGGCCGGCCGGCTCCGCGGCGTCTCCGTCTTCCGCGCGATGATCTTCCTGCCGCAGGTGGTCGCCATGGTCGTGACCGCCACCGCCTGGACGGCGATCTACGCTCCCGACGGCGTGCTCAACACCGCGCTGCGCGCCATCGGGCTGGAGTCGGTCGCCCGCCCCTGGCTCGGCGACTTCTCCACCGCCCTGCCCGCCGTCGGACTCATCGGCACCTGGCTGGAGATCGGCCTGTGCCTGGTGCTGTTCATCGCCGGCATCGGGCAGATCCCGGCGGAGCTGTACGAGGCGGCGAAGCTGGACGGGGCAGGCCCGGTGCGGGAGTTCTTCGCCGTCACCCTGCCCGGACTGCGCGGGCAGATCACCGTCGCGCTCACCCTCACCGTGATCGCCGCCCTGCGCACCTTCGACCTGGTGTACGTCGCCACCCACGGCGGTCCGGGCAACGCCACCAGCCTGCCCGCCTACGAGGTCTACAACCGGGCCTTCGGCACCGGCCAGGTCGGCTCGGCCTGCGCCATCGCCGTCACCCTGACCGCGGTGATCCTCCTTCTCACCTTCCTGATCACCAAGGTCCAGCCACAGGAGGACCAGACGTGATCTCCGGCCGCGAACGCGTGCTCAACTACACCATCCTCACCCTCTTCGCCGCGCTGGCCCTGCTGCCACTGATCGGCGTGGTGTCGTCCGCGCTGACCCCCGCCGCGGAGTCCGGGCCCTCCTTCACCTGGCCTCGCCACCTGGACCTGGGCAACTTCGGCACCGCCTGGCGCCAGGGCCACTTCGCCACCTATCTGACCTCCAGCCTGCTGGTCGCGGTCTCGGTGGTGGTCCTGACGGCCGTCCTGGCGATCCTGGCGGGCTTCTCCTTCGCGCACTTCGACTACCCCGGCCGGTCGGCCCTCTTCTACATCACCCTCATCGGGCTGATGGTGCCGCCCGAGGCCTTCGTCATCCCGCTCTACTTCAACCTGCGCGACACCGGACTCACCGACTCCTACTGGTCGCTGATCCTCCCGCAGACCGCCCAGTCCCTCGCCTTCGGCGTCTTCTGGATGCGCAACTTCTTCCGCTCGGTGCCGGTCAGCGTCATCGAGGCGGCGCGCCTGGACGGGGCGTCCGACTGGCGGCTGCTGTGGCGGATCCTGGTGCCCACCAGCCGTCCGGCGCTGCTGACGATGGCGATGCTGGTGTTCATGTGGACCTGGAACGAGTTCCTGCTCCCACTGGTCATGATCACCGACGAGAGCAAGCGCACCGCGCCGCTCGGCCTGGCCTTCTTCCAGAGCGAGCACACCACCCAGTACTCCGTGCTGGCGGCCGCGTCCATCATCGTCGCCCTGCCGGTCGTCGCCTCGTATGTCTTCCTGCAGCGGCACTTCATCTCCGGCATGCTCTCCGGCGCGGTGAAGGGCTGAACGAACGCCCAAGGCCCGGCGGCCGAGAGGCGGGCCGGGCCTTGGACGCCACCTCTGCCGTCAGCCGGCCGGAAACCGGGCCACCCAACGCCGCTGCCAAGGCGTCTCGACGGCCCGGGGGTGATGGTGGGTGCGCGCCCAGGTGACGGCGTCGGCGGGGGCCACCCCCGCCAGGACGGCCAGGCAGGCGATGACGGTCCCGGTCCGGCCGACGCCGCCCCCGCAGGCGACCTCGACGGGCGTGCCCGCCCGCGCCCGCTGGTGCAGCGCGCGAATCTGCCGTACGGCCAGGTCGCGGTCACGGGGCAGCAGAAAGTCGGGCCACTCGACCCATGCGCGCTCCCACCCCAGCTCTCCGTCATGCCGCTCGCGCAACCGGGTGGACCCCAGATACAGCCCGAACCCGGGCAGCGGCCCCTCCGGCCGCGGATGCCGCAGACCGCGCCCCCGAACCCATGAGCCGTCCGGCAGCCGCAGGGCACCCGCCAGCGGTGCGTCACTCATCGGCGCCCCGCCCCCGATCCGAAGCGCCCGGCCACTGCCGACACGGCGTCAGTGTCCTTACTGTCCTTACACATACGCTCACTCTGGCCACGCTTCGCACTTTCCGCAAAGGGCTTGAGTCGTGTGAGGATGTGGCGATGGCGTGGCTGGGGAAAAGCGGGTGGCTTGGGAAAAGCGGGCGGCGGACGGTCGGGCTCACGGCCGCGGCGAGTGCGGCGCTGGCGCTGACCGCCTGCGACCCGGGTGGCTCCGGCAGCGGGGACTCCGGGGACCGCGAGGCGAAGTACAGACGCGTCATCGAAGACCCTCACCCGCGCCCCGCCGATGTCATCGAGGCGGCCGGGGCACCCACCGGCGTGGCCCGCGCGAACGACGGCTCGCTGCTCCTGACGTACCTGGCGAGCAACGTCGAGGACGACGAGGGGCCGGCCGCCACCGCCTGGCGCATCGTCGGCCCCGGCGGTCATACGGTCGCCGAGCACGCGGAACACGCGGACGCGGAGGACGCGCCGCCCGCGTTCAAGGGGGTGCGCGGGGGCTTCGTACGGGTGCCGCCGGGCGAGGGAGCGGAGGGAGCGTACGCCCTCGACGTACACGGCAAGCGGCACAAGGCCGTCATCACCGAGACCCCGTCGCGCACCCGCCCCGGCGATGTCCTGCTCGCCGAACTGGAGCCGACCCTCATCTACCGCCCCGCCACCCGCACCGTGGCGCCCCCGGCCGGAGCGCCGGACTACGCCATCCGCTTCGCCGTCGACGAACGGGGCACCGCCTGGAGCCTGGACCAGCCCCTCACCGAAGCCCCCAACCGCGTCGTATGGCAGCGCGACGGTCACACCCTTGGCTCCAGAGCCGTCCCGAAGCCGTACGCGGGGGGCGTCCTCGCCGCGCGGGGTGGCACCGCGGCGCTGTCCCTCGTCCGGGGCGAGCGCGTGCGCGGCCTGTTGCTGACGACAGACGGCGGCGAACACTGGCGGACGGTCCTCGCCGGGGGGATTCCCTGGAGGGAGCTGAAGCGCGGCCCGGAGTCGCTGGTCCTGGAGTCGCTCGCGGACGGTCGGCTGCTCGTCGGCGAGGAAGGCGGCCGCTACGGGCTCGCCGACGACCGCGCCAACGACGCGTTCCACGCATTGAAGACGCCGGCGGCATTCACGTCGTTGACCGTCGACGGCACGACGCTCTACGGCATCGCGGACGCGACGACGGCGACGTACGACCTGGTGAAGGGCGAAGGGCTATGGATCTCTCGCGACGGTGGACGCGAGTGGCACCGCCACGAGCAGCGCGGATAAGGACCCTGTCGCGCGACGCGCGACCGCGCACACGGGCGACCGCGCACACGGGCGCGCACACGGGCGTCCGGGACAACGAGAACCGACTACTCCTCGTCGGCGACGAACAGCTCGAGGTGCCCGCACTTGGGGCAGCGGTACGCCACTATCTGCCGCCGGGTCCGGCCTATCCGCTTGGCACCCCCGAACAATCCCCGCTCCATCACGCCCTCGATCCAGCGCGCGTACCCGCGCGAGTGCTCGCCGGCGTCCTCGATGAAACCTTCCGCCAGACCGACGGTGCCGCAGTGGGTGCACGTGTAGTCGTTCATGCCGTGAGTGTAGGAGGCCAGGACGGACCCGTAGCCGTCGGCCCCGGCCCGGCTGGGACAACGGAGTGCCTGGGCCTGCGCGGGGCCGAAATCGGCCCCGCGCAGGGGGATCAGGGTCGGCTCAGCAGGTTCAGCGTGTTGGTCGCGTCGTCGACGAAGTAGACCCGGTCGGGGTTTGTGGCGATGGCGAGGCCGAACAGTGCGCCCGCTCCCGGCGGAGTGCCGCTGGTGTCGAGCGTGCGCACGGCCACCTGGTCGCCGCGTGGGGTCGTCTCCACGATATCGCCGTCGCCGCCGTTGACAGTGAGGATGTCGCCCTTCGGGGTGATGTCCATCCCGAGCGGGCCGTTGAGGTGCTGGTCGGTGGTGATCTCACGGCCGGTGCCGGCGCTGGTGCGCCGGGTCAGCGCGTTGGGGATCGCGGTGATGCGGTTGTCGACGGTGTCCGCCACGTAGAGCGTCCCGTCCCGCAGGCCGACACCCGTAGGTCCGATCACGAGAGCCGCCGGGTCGGTCTTCTGCGCGAAGCCCGAACCGATCTCGGTCGTGGTGATCCAGGTCGGCGGCCGGTCGTCGTGGGTGCGCAGGGTGATGCGCAGTACGGTGCCCCGCCGCACGATGTCGCCGCCGCCGGCGACCGTGCCGTTGAGCACGTTGGTGACGAACAGATCGGTTTCATCGCCTCGGCTTTTCGCGGTCATGTCCCAGGGACCGTTGATCCCCTGGCCGCTGAAGGTCCTGCGGACCTTTCCGTGACTGTCCAGCACGAGTAGGCACCCGGCCTGCGCCGTGTCGGATGTGCCGTCGGCGGTGGGCAGACTGCCTACCACCACCCAGCCGCCCGGCAGGATGGACAGTGCGGTGGTCAGGCCCACGCCCCCGGGCACGGTCCCGGCAGGTTCCGCGGGTCGATCTGGGCGAACAGCCTGTTCGTGCCCTTGGGACTGATCTGGACGAGAGTGGTCCCCGTGCCCTGCTCGTTCGCGGCATCGTTGAAATTGCTGACCAGTACGTTGCCGCGCCGCAGGTCACCGATGCCCTTCTTGACCAGGGCGGTGCCGTAGGGGTTCACGTCGCCGTTGGCCGGAACCGTCGACGCGACGGTCGAGACGGTGTGCGGCGGCTCGAGGAACGGTCTCGTGTCCCCGGCTGCCGACACGGCGGATGCCGTCTGACCCACCGTCATGATCGCTGTCGCCGCGGCCACCGCCGCGAGGCGCGAAGCCAAACCAAGCCTCATCAGGGTCGTACCTCCTCAGCGCCGCAGGGTCGCCCTGCGGCGCCACGGCGATCACAGAGAGTTGCCACCCATCACATGAGCGGGCTCCACGCCGCGCCGCATGTCGGACAGAGCCGGATGCGTAACTCCGTCATAGAGCGGGGCGGCTGCTGAGCCGCGCCGGCCAGTAAAGGGAGCCTGCCCCCGGAATCCACATCGCCCGAGCCGGGTGACCCCGATAACTGGTGCCGTATCAGGCAACGTTCGCCCCATTGTTGGGGGCGTGGTCGGTGTCGTGTATTCGGTGCTGTCCGCCAGAATCGGCGCATGCTGAGAGTTGGTTCCGTTGTACTGGGTGTCTCGGATGTGCCGCGTGCGGCCGCATTCTGGATGGAGGCCCTGGGATACGTCCCGCGCGAGGAGCCGGAAGACGACTGGGTGGTGCTGGTGCCGGCGGAAGGGGCCGGGGTACAGCTGGCACTCGGTCTTAGCGAGACACCGGTCCAGGAGCATCCGCGGATCCATCTGGACCTGTATGCCGGGGACGCGGCCGACCAGACAGCCGAAGTCGAGCGGCTGGTGTCCCTGGGGCCCAGCGGGTCGACTGGGATCTTTATCCGGACGATGCCGACTTCGTCGTGCTCGCCGATCCCGAAGGTAACCGCTTCTGCGTCATCGACACCCGTCAGCACTGAGGCGATCGAAGGCAGCCGGTCGGTGGTGACCTGGCGGCGTGCGCAGATCGGTCTCCAACCGCCACGACGCGGATCGCGCTCGCGCTCGACAGCTTCTCCCCTGGTAGGCCCCGATCGACCTCGGCCAGCGGCTGTCGTTGCAGGTCACGTGGTAACGGGAGGCCGTGGCGTTCTCCGGGTCCGGCGCCGGCGGGCTCAGCGGCCGGCCCGTGTCGAGGGCCTGCCAGGTCTTGGCCACCAGGGGCATGTTGGAGTCGAGGTACAGCATGTCGAACGTGTCCGCGCGGAAGCGCGCCCCGTCGTATCCCTGAGCCGGCTTCTTGTCCAACCGCTCCGCCAACTCGTAGAACTTCCGCTTCACTTGCTCCTGCGTGCCGCCCAGGCCGTACCCGGGGTGCGCGGCGGCGTACTTCGCGAAGTCCGGGAACCGGTCCTCCATGCCTCGGCCGAACAGCCGCGCGGCGGTGATGTCGTACCCCTTCGGACCGAGGTTGCTGTCCAGCACGATCCGGTCGCTCTTCCCCGGGAAGAGCGACGTGAAGATCGAACCGAGGGAGGTGCCGTAGGAGCCGCCGAAGTACGAGATCTTCGACTCGTCGAGGGCGGCCCTGATCCGGTCCATGTCGCGGGCGGTGTTCGCGGTGCTGACGTGCGGCAGCATCCACGACGTCTTCGAGCCGGCGCACTGCCGGGCGATGTCCCGCGCGTGGTCCGCCTCCTTCGTGACATCGGCCGCGGTCTTCGCGTACACCGGCCGGTGCTTCAGCTGGTCGGGCGTGAGGTCGCAGGTCACCGGCGTACTGCGGCCGACGCCGCGCGGGTCGAAGCCGATCAGGTCGTACGAGTCCTGCACGTCCTGCGGCAGCCCCGCGGCGGCGAGCGCGGCCGGGTAGCCGAGGCCCCCCCATTCCCGGGCCGCCCGGGTTCACCAGCAGCGCGCCGCGGCGCTTCGAGGGGTTCTCGCTCGTCAGCCGGGAGGCGGCGACGTCGATCTTGCGGCCGTCCGGGTCCTGGTAGTCCAGGGGGACTTCGAGCGTCGCGCACTCCAGCCGGGAGGCGGGGTCCTTACCGGACTTCTTCGGCGTCTTCGACTCCCCGGTGTCCCCGGACTTCTTCTCCGAGTCCTTGCACGAGCCCCACCGCAGGGTGCCGGCCGTCGCCTCGGCGGTGTCCGAGATCGACGGCCCAGACACCCTACGAGGGCGGTCGCCGCCACCGCGGAGGTGACGATGACGAGGGACAGGGCCTTCTTCCGATGCATGTGAGGCCTCCTCAGGTGTCACGTGTCAGGTGTCTGTCGGATGCCGGCCGAATGCCGGCTGTCAGATGCCACGTGCCAGGTACGTGGTGCGGGCCACGGGGTCAGGCGCTCGGTGCGTCCCGCCCGGTGCCGGGCTGGAGCCGGAGGTGGGCCCAGCCGCCGTACGCGATGCCGAGGACCGCGACCAGCCCGAGCAGCACCGTCCGCCCGGCGAGGCCGCCGGGCACCTGGTCGAGGAGCCCCCACCACTGCTCGGACTCCCGGTCCAGCACCCCGTGGATCGCCGTGGGGGTGGCCAGGGCCGCGAGCACCATCCCGAAGGCCTCCAGGGCCAGGTAGCCGCCTCTGCCCATCACGTACTCCGTTCCGCGTCCGGTCGATTCGGTACGTGAACGAGTCTGTTCAACGGGCGCCGCGGACACATCGCACCGGCGTCTCGAACCGTCCTCGACCGCGGTCGAGAGGGTGGTACGACCGAGGTCGGGGGCGGGGTGGACCCGGGTCCGCTGCGCGGGCCCATACGGCCTCGGGAGAATGTCGGCCGTGAACACGGACAAGGTGCCCCGGCTCGGCGGGTGGCAGCAGACCTGGCGGTTGGGAGCAGCCGCGGCGGCGGGCGTCCCGGTGTGGCTCTCCACCGGCATGCTGCTGCCGGACGGGCAGGCGGCGGAGATGGGCCCTGGTTCGCCACCGGCGATCCGCTGGTGGCGCTCGGCTGCCTGACGCTGCTGCTGTGGCGGCGGCGGTTCCCGCTCGCCGTCGCCATGACGGTCGCGATCGCCTCGACGGCATCGACGCTGGCCACCGGCACGGCGCTCCTGGCGCTGACCTCGATCTCCACGCGCCGCCGCCCGGTGGAGATCGGGGCGGTCGTCCTGGCAGCGCGTACACCCGCCGGTACACGGTGACCGGCGGCCACCGCCCTGGTCACCGGGGGCGAATCCGCCGTTGGCGGACCAAGAAGTCCCGACACAGCAGTCAGCCAGTCAGCATCAACGAGAATCAAGGACCATATCCGTGGCAGGACAACGACTTGACGGCAAAGTCACGCTGATCACGGGCGGGACCGGCGGCCTCGGCACAGCGATCGTCGAACTCTTCGCCCACGAAGGCGCCCGGCTAGTGATCACCGATGTCGCCGAAGGCCCCCTGCGGGACCTGTCCCACCGGATCGAGGCACGCGGTGCGGAGGTCGTCGCTGCCCGCCTCGATGTCTCCTCCGCGCGGGAGTAGGACGAAGTGATCACCGTCGTACGCGACCGGTTCGGAACGCTGGACGTGCTCGTGAACCTCGCCGGCATCCTGGACTGGCCAGGTATCGAGGACACGCGGGAAGAGGGTTGGGACCGCGTCATCGACGTGAACCAGAAAGGCACATGGCTCGGCATGAAGGCGGCGTTGCCGCTCCTGCGTGCGAGCCGCAACGCGTCGGCGGCGCTCAGAGCGCAGCCGATGGCATCGACCATGCCGTCGACACGGACACACGGCCGCATCATGACGGTACCGCACCTCGGATCGTTCGATCAGACCGAGAACGGCCATGAACATCTCCAGGCTCGGTGATGTCAAACCTGATCGAATTCAAACAAGGGGTCAGTTACGGACTGGCGCCAATTGGTGTGGTGATCTGCCGCATTCAACCGGTAGTACACGGTCTCCCGACGGCTTCCTCCCGATCCTGTGAAGTCGCCGGCCGAGTGAGCGAGCAGGTAATGCGCGAAATATACGGACCCAGCGGTTCCGGTAACTGTCACCCGGTCGCCCATTTCGATCTTCGGATACGGTCCTTCGTGCATCTCATGAGTGTCCCCAATGGCGTCGGCGCCGCGCTCTGACAAGTATTCCCCGAATCGGAGGTGCGTTCCCGGCCAAACCCGCAGGTTCCCGTTACCGGGAACCTCGTGAGATGTCAGCCATATGCCTGCCAGCAGGGAGAACGAACTGGGTTCCCAGGTACCCGGAATGAGCATGGGCCCGTCAAAATGCGGAACCTCCTGCGGACCGGAACTCGTGTACGGCGGTATGGTCAGGACCACTTGCGCGACACGTGGTTGAGTACTCGGAGCATCCGCCCTGAGCAGTTGGTCGGCGAGCTCTCCGATACCCGCTTCCTTGTAGAGATCAAGGAGAGTGGGCGGCTCCTTCCTGAACAGCTGGTGCCAAATGTAGTACCCGCCGCGGCCTTCCCTCAGGGCCTCGACATCGCCCTTCTGCAGAGTAAATCCTTCGCTCTCCGCCATCGCCGCGATGGCACGACGGCCTCGGGCGACCTGGGCAGGACTGAGAACGTTCGGGATAGTCAGATACCCATTTGTCAGGAAGAAAGCTTTCATTTCGTCCGTGATGATAATGGCGCAGCCCTCCTTGGTCGTTGTCCGCAAGGACTTCGATGCTGTCGTTGGTGACACCGCGACGAGCAGGACCAAGTCCTCGTCGTTCGCGGCGGTGGCCGTGGCGTACCCGCCCGTCGGGCGGGAAGGTGGGGACACCGGGGCCCGTTCCTTCAGTCTGGTCACGGCAGCGCTACGGCACATCACGGTCGGATCCGAAACTGTCGCCATCGCATGCCGAAGTATGCGTCCGGGAAACCGCGTTGTCGCTGCTCTGCCCCGTAGCGCGTTAGAGCGAGGCAGCCCCCGCACGTTCAGACGAGGACGACGATGGTCGATCCGATGGCGTCGTTCCCACCGAAACCGGTCCAGCGACAGTTCGATGGGGCGCCGTCGCGGCCACCTGCCGCGCCCAGTGCCGCGGGATGGTGAGGGCGTGCTTCAAGCACCGGCACGTCTGCGCCACGGCAACGGAACTCCCGGCTCAGGCGGCAGTGAGTACCTTGGCATCGGCTTCCGACTTGACTACCTCTCCACTTGTCCGCAGTCTCCAGATGGCCGGCGTGCTGAGCGCGACCAGCGCGGACAGAAGTTGAACAGCCGCGGCCACCCACAGGGTCGAGTACACACCGATCGCCGCGACCACGGGACCGACCAGCGCCTGTCCGATGGGCTGACAGGCCCACTGCCCGAAGTTGGCGTACGCGCTCACCCGGGACAGTTTGTCCTCGGGGATGTTCCTTTGCATCGTCGTGGCCCACATGGCACCGAAGATGGCAAGACCGACACCGGCGATGAACTCTAGAGAACACATCACGAAAAGTGAAAGCTTAAGCGCCAGGCCGAACGTCGGTAACGTGCCCATCACCAGAGCCGCGACTCCCGTGCGGAGCTGTCTTTCGGAGCGGAGGTGCATGGCGACCATCCCGCCGACGATCAGCCCTACGCCAAGAAAGGCGCTCATCGAGGCCCAGGCTGCCGGGCCGCCCAAATGCTGCTCCGCGAGGAACGGTCCGAGCACCAACACCGCGGCAAGCAGGAGGTTGCTGAGCGAGGAGGTGGTAACGCTCATCCACAACCAGGTCCTACTGCGGAATTCGCTCCAACCCTCGAGGAGGTCGTGCGTGAACGATCCTCCGGCAGTACGCAGTTGTGTCGCGATGGGTATCCGCGAGAGCATCAACGCACTGACGCCGAAGGTCGCCGCATCAGCGGCGATCGCCCACCCCGGTCCGGCGAAGGAGACGATGAGACCTGCCAATGCCGGACCTGCGATATTGCCACCCGACAACGCCATTCCACGCAATGCGTTGGCACGTTGCAGGTGTTCGCCGGATACCAGTGAAGGAACGAGTCCGGCACAGGCCGGGCCGAAGGCGGCACTCGCCACACCCCCCACTGCCTGAAAAGCGGCGAGTTGCCATATCTGGGCGTGGCCGCTGAGGAGCAGTGCTGCCACGATGCCCTGACACGACAGACGGACGAGATCGGCTGTCACCATGATTCGGCGACGCGAGAACCGGTCCGCCAGCACTCCACCGATGAGCAGGGTCGCGGCCATGGGGATGGCTCCTGAAGCCATGACGAACCCTAAGTCGCCGACCGACCCGGTCAGGTCCAGCACCGCGAAAGACAGAGCGACTGCGGTCATGCCATCACCGAGTAAGGAGGTGGTCTCCGCGATGAAAAGCCGACGGAACGCTCTCTCTCGTAAGACCGACCAGGCCATGAACGATCTCTTTTGACCCATTAGATATTTCTCCCACTCAGCTAGTACGGCAGCCGCGATCAGGTGACCTTTGCTGGTCAGGGCAGTGAGTGACCACCTGTTGGCGATAAAGCGGCCCGCTCCACCACGAACACGTTGTGACATATGTGGTTCGTGCGGCGGCTGCGGTTGCCATCGTAGAGGGTGGGCTGGCAGGGCCAAAACGCAGGAGCGATTAAAGCCCCGTTTGCGCGAGTCCACCGAACATCGGGTCGACCTGCTGTGCGACTGCCACAGGCACGGCATGCGCGACCCGGAGCGGGTCGTCGGAAACTGCGCGATGGGGCTGCGGAAGGCGTCGGCCGAAGTATTCCCAATCGCTCGGCATCAACGGTGCCGGGTTCACAAGGCGAAGAATATCACGGACAGCCTTCGGAAATCCGCCCAGCCGGGCGTGATGCAGGTGAGGAAGTCTGCCGATATCCAAGCCGGTACTGGCACATCGCGCTGACCATGCGCGCACATGCCTTCGCGCCGTCCAGGACGCCGGCGCCAGGACGGCAAGTGGGCAGAAGCAGTCCGACGCCCCTGTGCCCGTCAAAGAAATCCGGCGGCTCCTGGCAGCTCGTTCTGCCTACCAGTACCCGCGGAACCGTAAACCTGTATGAACTCACCTCAATGGCGACGCCGACGCCGAGCGTTCAGGAAAGATGACTCGCGCCGGGATCAGGACACGTCTCATCAGCGCAGGACTCGGTGCCCTCGAACCGCCGCGGTCATCGGACAACGGCCAGGTTGCTTGCGGGAAGTCGACCAGCGATCAAAGTGACCGTGCCTTTGTCACTCGAACAGCGATCGCCGACGGTGTACGTAGGGTTTCCTGGGTGTAGCCGAGCTCGCCGATCTCGTCGGCAAGCCACTCCGCATCCCGAACGAAGCACGAATTCTGAACATCCGACGATTTGTCGGCCTCCAAGTCCGCAAATTCCGCGTCGTGCTGAGCCGTGGCCACGAAACAGGCGGTCTCGCCGACACGGAGTGCCTCGGACAGGAGCTCGGAGACATGGAGCCATGGCAGCACACGCCAGATGTCAAGGTTAATGACATTGGCCACCGAAGAGTCATCCGAAGGAAGGTCTGTCCCACAGAAGCTCGGCACCGCTGGATCGCGCCAGTCGCCGAGGACGGAGCGGTAACCCGTTGGCACGGTATCCCAACCCTCTATGCGCCCGGTGCTGAGCAACCACGAATTCCTGGACCGGTCCCGTTCAACCCACCTCTCGATCTCTATGAGATCCTGGCTTCTCACCAAAGTGCGCCCTCGGAGCCTTTCGGCAATCCGCCCAAGTATAAGGATGCGGAGACACTCCACGCTCGGCGGCGCAATCCAATGGCCTTCCCAATGGAATGATTTGTAAGTATCCAATAGGAGAGTCTGGTTGGACCTAATTTCATCCAGGTTGCGCCCGAAGTCCCGAAGGTGAGGGACATGCATTGATCCGGCCTGTGGTGACCACCGCATCACTTCGCCATCTCGGAGGTGCTCCTGTACGCGAAAACCAAATTCGAGATCTTCCAACCCCCACCCGGTGAGCTTTTCATTGAAGCCACCGACCGCAGTAGCGACAGCGGTCCGCATCGCGACATTATGCGTGATGAAGAAGCGATAGCCGATTTGATCAAAATTCGCTTGAATTGCCGGCAGGGTGATAATGGGAATGCGTCCATCTTCCGACACCTCCACCTGTAGTGCCGCAAACGACCTGTAATCACCGTGCTCGATCGGCGCCTGATCGAACAGTGACCTCCGCCTCGGGTCCCTGCGGGCGCCAAGGCTTACCACGACCTGATTGTCTTTGAGCGTCTCCAGGTGCTGCCTGATCAGATCGAAGTCGGCCAGCGTATCACCGTCCAGAAACAGAACGTTGGGTTCGACGACTTCTGCGAGTCCTCGGTTTCGAGCCGCCGCCCTGGAAAGATCGTCTGCCAATCGCACATACGTGAGTGGCAGTTTTGAGCTGTAGGACTGGACCATCGGTTCCAGCGAGGGCGAGCTACCGTTGTCGACAAGAATGACCCGGAACGTCTTCAAGGGAACGTCCTGCTCTTGCAATCGCGCAAGAACCATATCGAGATGCGCCTGTCGATTATGCGCCAGAATGACGACTGCGATCTCTGGAAAATCCATTATCGGCCTCAAATCCCAAGGAATCGTGTAGGGTCAATCGGTTCGGCTGTGTCGGTCAGCACCATGGTGTGCTGAGGGTGCCGGCGTCGCGAAAGCGGTTCGCCGTCTCTGAGGAGCGGATGACGATGGACAGTTGACGATGGGCCCGGGGTGAATCCGCCGGAAGAAGTCGGACCGGCAGCGGCCGACGTGGCCGACGCGTCGGGTAGGGCGCGCCCCACTGCTTCCGATCCCTCTCCCGGGGCATACCTGTGCCGGCCCATGCGTTCCTGCTCCAAAGCGGACGCGTCACGGAGAGGCGAACGTGGTCACGGAGTCCAGGTATTCGGTCGGGTCGACCACTCCGGCCTCCTGGAAGGCCTCCCGGCGTTCGTAGCAGGTGCCACACGTGCCGCAGTGGGTGTCACCACCGCGATAGCACGACCAGCTCTGCGCCAGCGGTGCGCCCAGCCGGGTGCCGTGCTCCGCGATCTGTGCCTTGGACCAGGTCATGAACGGGGCTTCGACCTGGGGTGTCGGAAAGCCCTCGTTCGCTACGGCGACGAGTTCTCGCAGCGTGGTGAGGAACGCCGGTCGGCAGTCGGGGTAGACGAAGTGATCGCCCGCTTGCACCCCCAGTGCGACAGTGCCGGCGCGCACCGCGACTCCCACCGCGACCGCGACGTTGACCAGGACCGCGTTCCGGTTGGGCACGACGGTCGTCCGCATCGACTGCTCGGCGTAATGTCCGCTCGGTACCTCGACGGTGTCGTCGGTGAGCGCGGAACCGGACAGCAGCGCGCCGAATCCGCTCAGGTCCACGACTCGATGGTCGGCGCCGAAGTGGGCCGCGACGGCCCGCGCGGAGTCGATCTCCCGGTGATGCCGTTGCCCGTAGTCGATGGTGACCGCGATGAGCCGGAACCGCAGTGCGGCGTAGTGCGCCATCAGCGTGGTCGAGTCCATCCCGCCGGAAAGCACCACGACGGCAGTGAAGGGATCAGACAGGGAAGGGTCGTCCGGCATTGCTGTCCTCCGATTGCCTGGGATCGGAAAGTTCGGTGAGTCGAGTATCACTGCGCCAGCTCGGCCGCGGATCACGGCCGTGACCGAGAGGTTCCCTGCCGACGGCCGAAGTTCCGGCTTCGGCGCGGGAACTCACCGACTTCGACCGCCGGACAACGGGCTGACCGTCGGTGATCAGTGTCCACAGCGCACGGTTGCGGAACGCCTCAGGAAAGTCATCCCGCCCGGAGATACCCAGCTTGCGATAGGCGCTGGACAGGTGGAGTTCGACGGTGCGGACGGTGATCTCCCGTAACTCCGAGATCTGGCGGTTCGTCATGCCGCGGACCGCGTCGATCAGGATCTCCCGCTCCCGTGCGGTGAGCGACAGGACCCCGCGCAGTGAGGGATGCTCGTGCAACGCCAGGACCTGCTGGCGGATACGGACGCTCAGCGCGGTCGCCCCGCACTGGTCGGCCAACCGCGCCGCCCTGGTCAGCTCGGTGACCGCCTCGTCCCGACGCTTCTGTTGGGCCAGCACGCGGCCCAGATCGCCGGCCGCGTAGGCCAGATCGAGCTGACCCCGGGTCGGCTCCAGCACGGCTATGGCCTCCCGGAGCAACTCCTCCTTCGTGCCGTCGGTGGCGGCCTGGGCCAGCGCGCGCAGACCACGGCCCTGCTCCAGCGGGGACCCGGTGTGCTCGGCGAACCGGACCTGGGAGTCGGCGACCTGCCGCGCCCACCCGGTAAGGCCGACCTGGGCCAACAGCCCGACACCGTAGATCCGCCAGGGAGCGGAGCCCACCAGTCCGCATCCCATCTCGGTGGCGCGCTCACACAACTCCGTCAGGTCCACCGCGGCCCGGTGGAGATCACCGTCCCCGGCGCGCAGAAAGGCCGACGCGAACACCAGGTTCCTGGCCCACCACGAGTCCGGGCGGCGTTCCGGACCGTCATACCGCCGCAACAGCGCCTCGGCGTCACCGGTACGGCCCCCACCGAGCAGGACCAGGGCCAGCAGCCCGACCATCCGCGTGCGCAGTGGCCCGGGCCGGCCCGAGGTTGGCGGCAGCGCGGTCAGGGCGCTGTTCAGATCGTTCTCGGCCGCGGTGAGATTCCCTTCCGCGAACGCGATCTGGGCCCGCACGAACAGCACATCCGGTCGCCGCGTGTAGCGGGGCCCGTAGGTTTCATCGTCGAGTCTGCGCAGGTGGGTCGCGGCCTCGGCCGGGTAGCCGCTCTCCACCAGCACGGTGAGGGCCGCGAGCAGCGCCAACGGTTGGGTGTCGAGTTCGTCGATCTCGCGCTCCAGCGCGGCTCGGGCAAACCGCAGGGCCGCCCGCGGGTCGTCGTTGATCACATGGCGGTACAAGGCGGCCAGGCCGGTCGCGGCCGCCGTCAACGCACCTCCATGAGTCTGCGGACGTTGGGCCAACGTGCTGGTGATCTTCGCGGCCGCCGATGGCGGCTCGTCGGCCACCCGGCTCAGTGTCTGGTAGGCCCGGTCCCAGCCGCGCAGCGAGGTTCCGGCGAGGGCCGCCCCGGTCGCGTCCAGAATCGGCTGGTTCTCCTCGGCCGAGTCGGCCAGGGCTCGTCCGATGTGGCTGACCAGCCGACGCAGCACGAACTCGTCACGCGCCCTCGGCAGCATCTCCACCACTGCTTCGAGCCCGGACACCGCATCGGTTTCGACCCGCAGGCCGACGAGTTCGAGCATGGCCTCGCTCTGCTCGTGCCCGGACGCGCTGTCCACCACGAGCTTGAGGTATCGACGCGCGGTGTCATGGTGACCCTTGCCCCGGGCGATATCCGCCGCCCGTAACATCACACCGGCGGGCCAGGCGCCCTCCTGCGGTACGGTCGAAGCACTCAGGTGGGCCGCGACCATGTCGGCCGGGGCACCGTGTTCGTGCAGGTAGGCAGCCGTGGTCAGATGAACCGCATTGCGGGCCATCAGCGTCATACCGCCGGTCAGTGCGACTCGCAGCAGTGGATGACGCAGTTCCACAGCGTCGCTGTCGGCCACCAGACGCATCCGCACCAGCAGGTCAAGTGCCTTGAGGGCGTCGATCAACCCCAGCCCCGACAGGTGCGCGGCCATGGCGGTGTCCACGCTGCCGAAGCGTCCCGCCACCGCGATCGTCTCGGCCAGCCGCATGACGTGCAGATCGGTGCAGAGTGCCGGCCCCAGCAGGTACTCGACGATGCCGGGGAGCACGGCCTCGTGCACCGCCGCCGGTTCCCAGTGCGCGTCCGCCGCCATCAGCCACGTGCTCAGCGCATCGAGCAGGAATGGATTGCCCACGGTGACACGGTGGCAGGCGGTGGCCAGAGCGCTGTCGAGGCGGCGCCCGAGCCGGTCCCTCAGCATGGTGGTGGCCTGCTGTTCGGTCAGACCGGACAGGACGCTTTCCCGTCCACCGAGCAGCAGCCGGGCCAGTTCCAACGGGGCCCGCGCCGGCTCGCCCAGCCGGACCGACAGAACCAGTACAACCGGCCGGTAGGCGCACACCTGGGTCACACGCTGGAGGAATTCCAGCGAGGCCGAGGAAGCGCGATGTACGTCGTCCACCGTCAGCACCACAAGCGCTTCGTCGGTAAGTACGTCGATCGCCGATCGGACCGCCCCGACCAGCGCACTTTCCCACCCGATATCGGCGGTTGCCCCGGCACGCAGCAGCACCTCGCGGTGCGCGCCCTCGCCCGGGAGCCGCGCGGCCAGAGCCTGCGCCAGGTCGCCGGCCACCTTCGTGGCGTCATCGTGATCGGCCCGACCCCACGCCAACCGGATGCCCAGACCCCCCTGGAGCTCGACGTCATGGACAAACTGATCGAGTAGCGCCGTACGGCCGATACCCGCCTCGCCGGACACCACGTACCGGACCAGGCCCTCGGACATACTGTCCTGGCCGGCCTTGGCCAGCGCACGCCGCGCGTCCCAGCGGCCTACGAAGCTCCTGTGCTGGGTCACGAGCGCGCCGCCGGACGGGCTATGAGTACGACGCCCTGATCACCGATGGCGTGCGGCCGCTGTTCGAAATGGCGGTACAGCACCGGTCGCAGGGCCTCTTTCATGTCCGCGGCGCGCGCATGGCCCTCATACCAGAAATCGACGAGCACCCCTGCGGCTGCCACGACCCGTTCCTCCAGCACAGATTCCGGGAAATGCAGAGCGGCTTCGGTCCGCCACACCGCCAGCCGGGAAAATCCGGCTTCGGCGAGAACCCGCGCGGCAGTCGCGAGCAGGAACCCCTGGTGATCGTGCGGCTCACCGGCCAGAGGCACACAGACTTGATTGATCAGACTGACTAACTCATTGTCCCGGCCACCGCCGATGAGCACGATCCGGGCGGCCGCGTCGGTCTCGTCGCAGACCCGGATCATCTCCCGTACAGCCCGCACCACATCGTCGACGTAAGGCAACACCCAGGCGGCCATGACCGCGTCGAAGCTACGGTCTGGGAACGGCGGCGCCTCGGCGTGGCCGGGCAGCGCACGAATGGTCTCCGACCTGGTCCGCCAGCCGCGATGGCTCAGGCTATGGGGCCCGCGGTAATCCGCCGGCATCCGGTCCTCCGGACCGAAAAGACGCCGAATCTCGGTCTTGTCCAGGAAATCGAGGGCCGAAAGCGGCGTCTCAAACATGGTCACAAGGCCTCCCAGAGCGGATCCTGAAATTTCCGATGGGACATTGCTGGTCAGAGAATGGAGAGGAGACCGCGCGCTCTCATCTACACAAACCAGATCATGCGGCTGTACGCGCTGCGCCGCTCGCCGCGGGCTTCGTCGTCCCGCTCCACCGAGTCTGGGCAGGTCAGCGGCCATCAACCAGGACGCGTGCTGCCTGGGTGTGGCCAGCCAGGCAGCAGACCTGGGCTCGGTCTCAGCTGATCGGGTCCGATTCGCTTCTCGTTCCAGGTGATCCGGTCCGCCGGAGCTGCTTGTCCGGTCGCATTCAAGCGACTGAGCTAGTCGTCGACGATGACGACCCGCACCGGCTCCCGCTCGCTGTCGACTCGGACGCTTCCCCTCCCGCCACTTCCAGATCAACGCGGCCTGGCTGGAGCTGTCCTGACCGCGATCGACCTGCTCGCGGGGGATGGCATCCTGCTCCTGCACGGCGAACTTGCCGATGCCGAACCCAAGAAGCTCCGCTACCGGCTGCTGCACACGGCCGCCCGCCTCACCCGCGGGGGCCGCCGCCTCCACCTGAAGATCGCCGCCACCTGGCCATGGCGGCACGAGCTGGCGAAAGCTTTCGCCAGCCTCGCGACCCTGCCGAGACCGGTCACCTGACCAGTGGCTTCGTCTCTGTCCGCCCACTACCTGAGGAACTCTGGAGCACCCGAGCGAGCGTCGGGCCACAGCCATGCCCACAGGCGAGAAACAGCCGACAGCCACGGCCGGTGGGGACGAGTTCGGCTCAGCCGAGCCGACTGAAACGGGGAGGTTAACGAGCGAGTCGGCCTTACGGGGTGAGTCGGCCTTCTCCGAGCACGGGCCCCACCGCACGATGTCCGGCGTCGCCACCGACACTTCCGGAATCACGGTCAGCGCCACCGCGGTCGCCGTTACCGGGGGCGCGGCGAGAGTGAGGGGCAAGGTTTTTCTACGCATCTGATGTTCTCCTGAGGGGCACACGGGGGCGCCGGAACGGCCGGACCCGGATAGCCCCGCCGCCGGACGTTCCTGCGGACCAGCACGTCGATCTGGGCGGGGTTGCGGAGGTCGGGGGGCGGCCAGGTGGCTGAGCACGTGGACGGCGGGTGCTCTCCCCGGGGCGGTCGGCGCACATGCCGTAGGTGCGGGTCTGTCGTCCGGATGGGTGTCAGGTCGTTCCTCGGCCGCTGCTTCTCCCGGGGCTACCGCTGCTTGCTGGTCGGTTCCTTGCGCATGTGTGTCCAGCCACCGGACACCTGGCGACGAGCGCGATGAATCCGAGGAGGACCATCTGGCCGGTGAGCCCGCCGGGGACCCCGTTGAGGATGCCCCACAGCGGCTCGGAGTCCGGGTTGAGCAAAGCGCGGATCACCGCTTGGGCGGCCAGGACTGTGATCACCATCCCGACCGCCTCAAGGGCCACATAGCCACCCTTGCGCGTCGCGTTCCTCCGGCTGGCTTTCGGTCGTCTCGGCACGTGAAGGAGTCTGTCCGTGCGGCACGGCAGGCACATCGGCCCGGCGGCTCGCATCACCTTCGACCAAAGACGAGGCGGTGATGCGACTCAGGTCTAGAGCGCATCATCCCTGACCAGGTGAACACGGACGTCATGCCACGGCTCGGGTGGTGGCAGCAGACATGGCGGCTGGGGGCGGCCACGGCGGTGGGCATACCGCTCTGGCTCTCCACCGGTGTGGTGCTGCGGACGGAGGCGACCGGACCCGGCTCGTGGTTCTTCATCGGTGATCCGCTGGTGGCTCTCGGCTGTCTGACGGCGCTTGTGTGGCGGCGGCGGTTCCCGCTCGCTGTCGCCATGACGGTCGCGATCGCCTCGACCGCGTCGGCACTCGCCACCGGCGCCGCGTTTCTGGGGCTGGCCTCGATCTCCACTCGCCGCCGTCCGGTGGAGATCGAGGTCTCGAGCTGGCCTTGGTGACCGCGTTTCAGTTCGCCGACGGGTTCTACCCGGTCCAGAGCACGCCCGGCTTGATGTGGTACCAGCTCGCGTTCCCGGCACTGACCACGGGCGTCACGGTGGCCGTGGGCATGGCCATCGGCGCGCGCCGTGTCGAAGTGCGGTCCTTCCGGGACCGGGCGGAGAGCGCGGAGCGGGAACAGAGCGCACGGGCGGCGCAGGCACGGGCGCTGGAGCGCAACCGGATCGCCCGCGAGATGCACGATGTGCTCGCGCACCGGATCTCCCTGGTCGCCATGCGGGCCCCCGACCTGGTGGCCGACGCGCACACGTCCGGACTGGACGTCACACTCACCACCACCGTGACGGGAACACCGTCCGACGTCGTCGGACGCACCTGCTACCGGATCGTCCAGGAAGGACTGACCAACGCCGCCAAACACGCCCCAAGCGCACATGTACACATCACCCTCGAAGGAACAGCAGGCGACAACCTCGACGTCAGCGTCCGCAACTCCCCAGTCACCAGGGCCGCGCGACTTCCCTTGCCGAACCCCTGAAGGGTGTCTCCGATCAGGCTGCTGAGCCGGGCGTTTCCTGCGAATGATGAGGGCGCCGGGGTGACGTGGTGTGGTACTCGTCGAGCAGTCCGCCAAGTATCTGGCGGCGCCTGACCGTGGCAGCGGGTAGGGGGATGACGCTCAGGTCGTCGTCGGGTGCTTGTAGGCCGAGGCCGCGGTGGGCCCGTCCCGCGTTGTAGTGCTGTCTGCTGGCTTGCCCGCTGCGGTGCGGGCGGCAGACCGCAGCGACGCAGAACGCACCGGATCGTGGCGGCGGCAACCCGATGACCGAGCCGCCGCAGCTCGCCTTGGATCCTGACGTACCCCCAGGTCGGGTTCAGCGCGATCTGGAGAACGAACCGTGGATTGTCCACGACCTGACCAACCGTAAGCCATGGCTGGTGGACTACGGCGACGATCCTCTGGGCCGGCTGTGGCACACGACGGCCGCCGAGTTGGCAAGTGTGCTCGATCAGGCCCACGTCGCCCACCCGGCGCCGCGACGATCGCGAGACGTGTGAGACGTGTGAGACGTGTGAGACGTGAAGCGTGACATACGAGAACACCGGCCACGGCAGGCGCTCGCGGCGCGGTACTTCGGACGAACCCCGGGCACGTCTCGGCGGCGACCGTGATGTGCGACGGGTCCATGGTTGCAACGATGAGAACGAGGAGGTCATATACATGTACTTTTGCATCAGCAAGGAGTTCCACTTCTCGGCGAGCCATCGGCTCGACGGGCTTGACGCCGGCCATCCATGCGCTCGTCTGCATGGGCACAATTACGTGGTAACGCTCGAACTCGTCGCCGGAAGCAACGGCCTGAACGGCGTTGGATTTGTTCGCGACTATGGTGACCTGGCCGAATTCTCGCAGTGGTTGGACAGCGAACTGGACCATCGGCATCTCAACGACGTCGTCGACATTAATCCGTCGGCGGAGAACATCTCCCGATGGATCTTCGAACGCTGGAGCCCCCGTTATCCCGAATTACACGCGGTCCGGGTCTCGGAGACCCCGAAGACGTGGGCGGAGTACCGGAAGTGATCGAGAGTGTCGGCTGCGACCTCTCATGCAGATGGTGCGACACCCTGTACACGTGGGATTGGACCGGTCTCAGCGACACCGGGGTGCCGTACAACCCACGTGAGGAATGGAGAACCGCTCAGCCAGCAGAGCGGACTGATGCCGCTGCTGCGCTCGTTGCGCGAGTCCGGCTGCCGGATCGAGATCGAGACAAACGGCACCGCCGTTCCCGTTCCGGAGATCACGGAGTTGGCCGTGTGCAATGTTTCGCCGAAACTGAGCCGCTCCGGCGATCCGGAATCGAGAAGAATCGTTCCAGCGGCACTCATGGCACTCATGGCACTCGCGGCAATGCCCGGCACGGCGTTCAAGTTCGTCTGCTGCTCGTCGGCCGATCTGGACGAGGTCAACCGCCTCGTCCAACGGTTCGGCCCTATACCGGTCTGGATCACGCCGGAGGGTCGCGACCAGCGGGATCTGGACAGAAATCTCAGGGCCATCAGCGATGAGGTGATCGCTCGGGGCTGGAATCTGACGACCCGGCTGCACATCGCCGCATGGGGTGACCGGAGGGGCGTATGACCGTCATCGACAACGAGCAGTTCCAGACGCGTGAGGAGAAGGGGGACCCATTGGAGAAGGGGGACCCGTTGGAGGACCTGGCGCGGCAGTTGCTCACCGAGATCGGGGAGGACCCCGATCGCAGCGGCCTGAAGGAGACACCGGCCAGGTTCGCCCGGTGGTGGCGGGAGTTCACCTCGTACGACCCCGGCGAGGTGGGAACGCACTTCCCCCTGTACACCGAGGGGCAGATCGTGATGGTGTCCGACATCAATGTGTGGTCGCTGTGCGAGCATCATCTGCTCCCGTTCTCCTGCAATCTGACCGTCGCCTACAAGCCGCAGGGGCAGGTGCTCGGTCTCTCCAAGTTCGCGCGGATCTCGCATCGGCATGCTCATCGCCTGCAGGTGCAGGAGCGGCTCGTGCAGAACATCGCCGACGAGATCGCGGAAGCCACCGGTTCCGAGGACGTTGGCGTGATCGGCCGGGGCGAGCATCTGTGCATGAGCATGCGGGGCGTTCGCACCCCCGCGCTGATGACCTGCTCGGTGTTCAAGGGGATATTTCAGAGCCACGGGCCCGCTCGCGAGGAGCTGGTGGCCATTACCTTTCCCCGGCACTGAGCCGACGTCGTACAGCCGCCGCACCGTCGCCCGCCCCCGGCTGCGCCCCTGCCCCCCGTTCGTCTGGAGCAACCGATGAACATCGCACTCGTCATGCTGACCTACCGCCCGGATGAGCCGGCCGGGATCGAGCGCGCGCTGGCCTCCCTCGCCGCGGGGTTGCGCGAACTCGGGCACCGCGCTGTGATCATCACCGCGGGCTCGCGGGGCCGGGACCATGACCCGGACCTGTTGCCCCTCACCTCGCTGGCCTTCCCGCGCACGATTCCCTATGAGGAGATACCAGGCATATTAGCCGATACGGTCAACATCGGGGAGGAAGTGCGGCGCCTTCTGCGCGAGCACGAGATCGACATCGTGTGCTGGGGTGACGCGGTGTCGGGCCTGGGCTTCCTCAACCCCGCGCCGCCCGGTACCCGGACGGCTCTGATGGTGCACTTCCCGCGAGCCGACGAGGCGATGCGGGAGAGCCTCGCGCACGAGCCGGACGCGGTTGTCACCGTGAGCCCCTTCATGATCGACGAGGCTGCCCGGGCCGGTCTCGACTCAAGCCGTTGGCACGCACTGCCCAACGCGCTGCTCTGCCAGTGCGATCCGCCAGGACCGGATGTCCGCGAACGGCTCCGGCGCACGGCGCCGGTCCGTGTCGTGGCCCGAGCCGATCCCCAGAAGGGTGTCGCCGACCTGCTGCGGGCCTTGCCGGAGCATCCGGGCCGGACCGTCCAGATCGTGCTGGCCAGGGCTGGATTCGAGCTGTGGCCTGGTTTGCAGGACCAAGTCCTGCAGGAGTGCCGGGAACTCGCCGACAAGCTCCCGGATGTCGAGATCCTCTCGCCCCTCGCCTGGGACGAGGTGCAGGCGTTCTTCGCCGGGGCGGCCGTCGCCGTCGTGCCGTCCACCGGCCCGGAGAGCTTTGGCAATGTGGCGGCAGAGGCGCTGTCGGTGGGCACCCCTGTCGTCGGGTTCGGTTTGGGCCATCTGCCTGCGCTCATCGGCGCCGGTGGACGGACGGTCGGCCTGGGCGGCGGCCACGAAGCCGATGGCGTACCGGCGTTGACCGGTCCGTCGGTGCGCATCGCGGAGGTGGCTGAGCGCATGGACGCGCTCTGGCAGGCTACGACGGACCTGCTCGATGACGTCGAGGCGTACCACGCGGCGGCGCGTGAGGCCCCGCTGCGGACCGTCCCGTACTCACCGGCCGTGGTGGCCGGTGAGTTCCTGCGCATGATGGCACCGTGATCAGTCTGCCACCGGTCACATCGCGCATGCACGAGGCGTGACCGCAACCGCCCTGCGGAGCGGCGCTCGAGTTACCCCGAGAGCCGCGTCGCGGGCGGTTCGGTCACGGCGCGGCGAACCGGGTGACGCTGTCCAGATACTCGGTGGGATCGACGAGAACCGCCTCGTGGAAGGCCTCGCGCCGTTCGTAACAGGTCCCGCACGTTCCGCAGTGGATGTCGGCGCCCTTGTAGCAGGACCAGCTCAGCTCCAGTGGTGCGCCGAGCCGGGAACCATGCCGCACGATGTCGGCCTTGGACCACGTGCTGAAGGGGGCCTCCACACCTGGTGGGGCGAATCCCTCGTTGGCCACCGTCACCAGGTGACGCAGGGTGTCGATGAAGGCAGGGCGGCAGTCCGGATAGATGAAATGATCGCCGGAGTGAATACCCAGCGCCACCGTGTCGGCCCTGCGGGCCACCGCCACGGAGACCGCGATGTTGGCCAGTACGGCGTTGCGGTTCGGGACGACCGTGGCTCGCATGGACTCGTCGGCGAAGTGGCCGTCGGGCACGTCGGCCCGGTGGTCGGTGAGCGTCACGCCGCCGAGCAGAGATCAGAACCCCGCGAGGGCCACCACATGGTGTTCCGCCTCGTAGCGCTGCGCGATCCGACGGGCCGAATCGATCTCCTTGCGGTGCCGCTGTCCGTAGTCCACGGTCACGGCCACCAGCTGGAACCGCAGCGCGGCGTAATGTGCGAGCAGTGTCATCGTCGAGAACCTCGCGGGCGCTGCGCAGAGCACCCTGCGGATCCTCGCCGGCCAGATGCCCGCACAGGGCCGAGACCGCGACCTGTGCGGGGCAAGGGAATCCGCTGTCCGATCCGTCGGGAACTCTGAGGTCCTCGATGCTCTGAGCGGCCAGGCCCGGGCTCGACAGCAACGGCTGGCCGAGCATCTCCACCGCCGAGCGGAGTCCTTTCCTGGGGTCGAGCTCGGCGGCGAGCTCGGGGACGGCCCAGGAGTCCAACGTCGTCCACGGCGGCGCGGGCGGCCCGTTCCAGGTAGCGCACCTTGTCATGGACGGTGGTGCCCGTGGACCGGGCGGCGGTCCTCATAGCGTCGATGGACCAGGCGCTGCTCAGCGGAACGGTGGACGCGAGGAGGTGGCTGGCAACGCGCCGGGCGTCGTCGTGGCGCCGGTACAGGTAGGTGGCTGCCGCCGGGTGAGCGGCATTGCGCCCCATCAGCGTCATGGTTCCTGACAGCGTTGTACGCAGTAGCGGACGGCGCAGTGCCACGGCGTCGCCATCGGCGACGAGGCGCATCCTCACCAACAGTCGAGAGTGGTCAGTGTGTCGCTGATTCGGTTCCCGCTGAGATGTGCGACCAGGGCCGGATCGACTTCGCCGGAGTTCGACGCGACCGCCATGGCTTCGCCCACCGCACGTGCGAGCGCGGTCGTCCGGGTGCCGGGCAGCAGATCCGCGAGTTCGGTCGGCGCGACGGGCGGTTCCCCGCACCGGGTCGAGGCGATGAGCGTCACCGGCAGTAAGGCGCCGCAGGCGGACGATCGAGTCCGGGCACGTCTGGTCGACGTCGTCCAGCGCCAGCACCAGCCATCCCCTACGAGTGCTGTCCTGAGCTGGGACCAGCGTTTCCGCAAGTAATTCGGTCCGACCCACAAATCCGCGGTGTCCGATCCGCGCATGCATCATTCGATTCCTCGTGGTCACGAGACGCCCCCCGCGGCGGCATTCTCGTCCGATCCATGGTTGCCACGAACGAGCCGATGCCGATCCGGGTCAGGCCGGTCGGGCGACCAGGATCGCTGCCTGGTCGCCGATCGCGTGCGGTCGGCAACTGAAATGGCGGGACAGGGCCGGCTCCAGAGCAGCTCGTATATCCGCTGCCTTCGGATGCTGTTCGTACCAGAAGTCGGTCAGCACGGCTGCCGCTGTCGCCGCCCGCTCATCCGGCTCTCTTTCGTCGAACCGGATCGATGACTCGGTACGGTACAGCGAGAAGTCCGAGAACCCATGCTCGTCGAGCACTTGGGCGGCAGTCCGCAGCAGATAGCCATGGTGATCGTAGGGTTCCTCGGCGACCGGCACGCAGATCTCATTGAGGAGGCAAAGCAGTTCATTGCCCGAACCGCCGGAAATAAGCACGATCTTCGCCTCAGGGTTGTCCGGGTCACAGACCCGGATCATTTCCTCGGTGGCTTCCCTGATGTCGCTCACATAGGGCAACACCCAAGCGCAGTACACGGCGTCGAACGAACCGCTCGAGAAGGGAAGCTGTTCGGCGCTGCCAGGGAAGACGCTGACTGATCCGGTGCCGTCCCGTTCCTCATGCATAGACTCGACCAGTTGACGGTGCGGCTCGACCGCCGTGCACTGCCCGATCTGCTCCGCGACAGCTCTGGCCAGTTCCCCGCTCCCGCCGCCTACGTCCAGGACACGGCTGTTGACAGCGGTGAGACTGCGCACCAGCGCGATTTCCTCGCCACGCTCCAGCCGACCGGCGAAGTTCACCCACCCGTCGCCGGTTACCTGACGTGGTCCTCGATATCGGTCAGGAATCCGGTCCAGCGGCCCCAACGCGGGATGTTCACGAATTTCGGCAAGGGTCAGCCGCCCGGCCGGAACCGGCCATGCTTCTGTCATGAAATCTCGACCTCCGTGATCATGTTCAGTAGATTCCGTGCAAGCGGGTTCGCACCGACTGATTCCGTACCGACAGTCGGGCGCGTCGATGATCCCGCCGTCCGTGATGGCCTTCTGCATCTCTCTGATGGTCCGGTCGCCGGACATCGACCTGCTGGTCATGCCGTCGTACGCGGAAGCGGCCGTCGTGGGCGAGGCGTCGGCGGTCCCCGTAGGTGCACAGCCGCTGCCCGGCTATAGCTCGGCGATGCGCCAGACCCCGATCGACTTGTCGGAGTACCGGTGTTCGACCTCCGCACCGTTCTCCGTGATCACATCGACTTCGGTGCACTGCTCATTGATCAGCCGAAAAGGCTTGGGCAGGAGAAAGGGAGCGAGTTGGAAGTTGAGCGGTCGCCACGCCCCGGTCTCGATGTCTGCGCCATTCTCAGGGTGATCGGGGAAGGTGGTCATCGCGAGGTACGTCGAACCGCTACCCTTGATGTTGGCCAGCGCGCGGCGGATGTCCTCGTCACCGAAGTGCACGAGGCAGTCGCGAGAGAAAACGAGGTCCACCTGCGGCAGTCGATCCCGGGTGAGGTCAATGCCCTGAAACTCGCGGTTCGAGCGGGCAAAGCGCTCCCGGTTCCGGTCGATCACCGCGGGGACGATGTCAGCGCCGATGTAGGTATCGATACCGAGGTCAACCCGGGACATCCAGAATAAGTCCCCACAGGGTACATCGAGAAAGCTGCGGACTTCGAGATCGGCCACCAAGGCTGGTAGTTCGGCGCGCAGCACGGCGGTCTGCGTCAAATTCGACCCTGTACCTGAACGGGAATCGATCTCCTCCCCGACGGTACCGCTTTCGCTCAGCGCCAGCATCCTACTCTCATAAATGTGCGCAAAAGTCTCCCGCATCGAATCGCACATTTCCTTGCAACCTTTCGCCAGGAGAAGCTCACCATAGAAACGGGCAGAATCCAGCATCGCGTTGCGTGGTTTCCCCTGTCAACACCGAACTTCGCCGCGATTTTGCTTCGGTGCCTCGACCGTCGTCTCTCGGTGCCGACCCGTGATGTCCACCGGAGCGAATTCCTCCATCATGGCCTGAGGAGGAGACGTGATGACTTATCGAACCAGCAAGGAATTTGATTTCTCGGCCGGCCAGCGGCTGAACGGGCTGCTGGAGAACCATCCGAGTGCCCGCGCCCACAGGCACGCCGAAGGCCTGGGCGGAGTACGGCCCGCGACCGCGGCGGGTGCCTGGCGGCCGGGGGCGATGCCGTCGTGCAGTCGGAGCTCGTCGTGAACGACATCGTCGGCCACCAGCCGCAGAAGCGCCAAGCCACCGGCCCGCAGCCTCGTGGCAGTAGGGAGCCGGGATGAACATCGCCTTCGTCCTCCTGACCCGTGGTTGTGATGAGTCTGCGGGAGTCGAGCGAGCCATCGCCGTACTTGCCGATGGCCTGCGCGAGATCGGTCATCGGGCCGTGCTCATCGCGGGTGGGCCGCCCGGCGTCGAGGAGGAGCGTGACCTGGTTCTGCTCGCATCGCTGCGCTTCGACGAGCTGCCCCGGCTGTTCGAGGATCCGGAGCCAGTGTGCAGGGAGGTGCGGGAGATCCTCACCGTCCATGACATCGATGTGGTCTGCTGGGCCGATGCCGTGGCAGGGCTCGGCTTTCTCAACCCGGCGGCGCCCGGTGTCCGTACCGCGCTGATGGTGCGGAACCTCCGGATGGACGACCACATGCGACACAGCCTGGCCCAGCGGCCCGACGCCGTCCTCGCGGTCAGCCCCTTCCTGATCGACGAGGCAGCCCAGGCAGGAATGGACACGACAGGCTGGCACGCCCTGCCCAACGCCCTGCCACGTACCGGCCGGGCCCCGGGCCGGGAGGAACGCGAGCGCCTGCGCCGTATCGGACCGGTGCGGATCCTGACCAGGGCCGATCCGGCCAAGGGCACCATGGAACTGCTCGACGCGCTTCCCGAGAGTTTCGGACGCCCGGTGCAGCTCGTTCTCGCGGAGACCGGCCTCGAACCGCCCCCCGAGGTGCAGGCGGATGTGGTCAAGGCGGTCCGCTGGCGTGCGGCCGCCTTTCCGAACGTCGAAGTACTTCCTGGTCTTCCCTGGCCGGAAGTACAACCCTTCCTCGCCGAGGCGGCGGTGACCTTGGTGCCGTCGACCAGGCCGGAGACGTTCAATGACGGCGTGGCGGCATCGCTTTCCGTGGGCACCCCCGTCGTGGGCTATGACTTCGGCCACCTTCCGCTGCTGGTCGGCGGCGCAGGGCGGCTGGTGCCCCTCGATGCGCTCAGCCCGATGCGCCGCCAGCCCCTGCTGACAGGCAGGACGCTGGAGGCGGTCGACTTCACCAGCAGCGGAACGCACCTCTGGCGGACCGCCACCGAACTGCTGGACAACGCGGTCGCCTACCACGCGGCGGCGGCCCAAGCCCTCCACCAAGTCGCCGACCATTCGTCCACCGCGGTCGCCGAGCGCTTCCTGCGCATCACCAACGGCTCCGTGACTACGGATGGGTGGTAGCGATGCCACCACGCGGAGTACGGGTATCCGTCATTATCCCCACCTACAACCGCGCGGAGCTGCTGCGCGCCAGCCTGACCGCCCTCGCCGCACAGCATCCGCCGGACGAAGGCGGCTTTGAAGTCATCATCGCCGACGACGGCTCGGCCGACGAAACCCGCTCGGTCGTGCAGGACTTCCGAAATCGACTCACCCTCGGCTACCAGTTCCAGGAGGATCGGGGCTTCCGGGCCGCCGCCGCTCGCAACGCGGGGGCACGATTGGCCTCGGGGCCGGTGCTCGTCTTCCTGGACTCCGGCATCCGGCCCGGGCCCCGCTTCGTCCGCGCCCACCTCGCCGCCCACGCCGCCGCACCGACCGGGCAGACCCTGGCCGTGGCCGGCTACACGTACGGCTATCGTCCCGACGCCGATCAAGTGCCGGGATTCGGCACCGGCTCGCCGGCTCCGACCCCCGAGGAGACCGTCCGTCGCTACGGTCATCTGCCGGGCTTCCAGGACGTCCGCCACCTGGCATTCGAGCGATTCGACTTCGACCTGGGCGCCACCTTGGTCCCGTGGCAGTGGTTCTGGTCCGGCAACTGCTCTGTGCAGGCGGCGAACTTCTGGGCGGTCGGTGGTTTCGACGAAGACTTCCGCAGCTGGGGCGGTGAGGACACGGACCTTGGCTATCGACTTCACCGCGGCGGCACGGCCTTCACCGTCAGCAGGGACGCGTGGGCGCTCGACACCCCGCATGAGAGATCTGTCGGGGACGATCTGACCAGTGGCTCCGACAACGTGCTCATGATGGCCCGGAAGCATCCGGAGCCGGTGACCGAGTTGCTGTGGGCGTGGTTCGCCAAGCCGAGCGGTCACTTCGAGATCAGCCACGACTGGAACCTGGAGGACGAGTACCTTCTCGTTCTGCGCGCCGCCGAGGATGCGCGCGGAAGGGATGCCGCATCGGAACTGGCAGCGCTCCGATCCCTTCCCGCGGGCACCCGTGTCGCGGTGTTCGGGTGTGGTTCCTCCTTCCCCGAAGGACTGCCCAGGGCGGAGCTGTTCGACTTCGACGAGACCGTCGCGGGTTCCCGCCATCCCGGCGGAGTGGTGCGCCACGGACTGGGCATCCGCACTCCGCTCGCGGACCAGTCCGTGGACCACGTCCTCATCACCTCCCGGCTCTCCGGCGTCTGGGACCGCTGGGGAGCCTGGATCCTCGGGGAGGCCCATCGCATCGGCCGGCACGTCCACGCCCCACCGGCCAACGGCTGAAGGAAGGCAGTAGTCGTCTACCGCCGAGCCAGGGACTCCACGGCAGCGCACCAGGCGGCCAGGTCGGCCGTCGGGTCCAGTTCCGCGGACCGGGCCTTGGCCCGCTCGGCCGCCTGCTGGTACTCCGCGTCGGTGTCGAGTTTCCGCAGCACCGCTTCGTAGCCGGCGAGGTCGTTGCGGTCCACGAAGATCCCGCCTTCGCCGAGGGCTTCGCACAGCCCCGGCGTGGGGTGGGCCACCACCGGCAGGCCGGAGGCGAAGGCCTCCACCGCGGTGAGCCCCCACGACTCGTAGGAACTGGGCATGAGCAGCACCCGAGTGCGGGCGTAGACCTTTTCCCGCATCTCCTCGCCACGGACGTGTTCGAGGATATCCACGTTCGGCAGCTCGGGCAGGATCTGCCACCCGTAGGCGCCGGCCACGGCCAGGAACTTGGTGTCCGGCATGCGCCGGGCCAGCTGCTCCAGTATGTGGCCGCCCTTGTCCGGGTTGCAGTTGACCAGGGTGATCCGGTCGCCGGGCACGGTCACCGCGTACTCGGCCGCGAACACCGGTGGACGCACCACCAGTTCGGAGCCCGGTCGGACCGACGCGGGGTATTCGGCGAAGAACAGTTCCGCCTCCACCCGCATCCACTCCGAGTTGTAGACGGCCAGCGCGGTACCACCGACGGCGATCTCCCGGAACGTTGACCGGTGCGTGTTGTGGCACACCACCACCAGTGGTGTGCCGTAGCTGCGGGCCAGCGAGGCCGTGGCCGGCACGCACTCGAAGTGCGAGAGCACCACGTCGGCCCGGCGGAGCGCGGATGGGAAGTCCAGCCGCGCCTGCGAGGGCACGACCCGGATGCCCCGGTACTCGTACACCTCCGTGGCGTCGCTGTGGCGCGACAGCCACACGCTGACGTCGTGACCGCGCTCGACCAGGGGCCGCAGCATGTTGACGAGCATCTGCTCGCCGCCCGCGTTGTGCTCCGGCGGAAACGCGTGGACCCGCACGACGATCTTGAGCGATGCGGCCGTTGCACCCATCAGGACACCTCCGGGGCGCCGGCCATCGTGGCGTGCAGGAACTCCCGAGCTACCGCGGCCGGCGTGTGGGCGGCGACCTGCTGAGGTCCCTGTTGTGAGGCAGCGTGGTATGCCGCGCGGTCGTCGAGCAGTTGTGCCAACGCCCACCACAACCGCTCCGGCCCGTCGTCCAGATCCCCCGTGCGACCCGCCTTGCCGGTGAGAGTTGCCAGGTAGCCCAGGCCGTAGCTGATCACCGGGGTACCCACTGACAGGGCCTCGGCGGCGACGTTGCCGAAGCTCTCCGGGCCGGTCGAGGGAACGACGGCGACGGCGGCATCCGCGAGGGACAGCACCCGCCGTCCCTCCTCCCGGACGGGAGCCGGGTCGGGCAACGGGGTCAGCATCTCGTCGACCAGCATCGGGCGGGGCAGCGACACGGAGTTCAGGCGTACCAGGTCAGGAGGGTCGTTCCGGCAGGGCGGGCCGACGGCCACGATCAGGGTGCGGTGGCCCAGTTCACGCAGACCGTTGGCGAGTGAGTCCACGGCCCGTTCGATACCGGCGGGTTCGTCCGGGGAATGGGTGAGCAGGACGAAGGCGATGGTCAGCGGGGCGTCCGTGGTCGTCATCGCTGCCTCGACAGGCTGGGGAAGACGGTGGCGATGAGCTCCTGGCGGGCCGGTCCGTCATCATCGAAGACCCCGTTGAACACCGAGGAGGTCATCAGGGCCGGGGTGCGGATGCCGCGCATGCTCATGCACAGGTGCTCGCCCTGCGCGATGACCGCCACGTCGGGCGACCCGCTGACCGTGGAGACCTCCGCGGCGATGTCCTGCACCAGCCGCTCCTGGATCTGGAGCCGGTGGGCGTACCGGTGGGCGATCCGAGCGAACTTCGACAGGCCCAACACGTCGCCGATGGGCCGGTAGGCGATGGTGACGGTGCACGAAAACGGCAGTAAGTGGTGCTCGCACAACGACCACAGGTGGACGTCTGAAACGGTGACGGTCTGCCCCTGCTGGGTCACCAGCGGAAAGAGGGTGTTGACCTCACCCGCGTCGTAGTCGGAGAACTCCCGCCACCAGCGGGCGAACCGGGCCGGGGTCTGTTTCAGCCCGTCCCGGTCGGGGTCCTCGCCGATCTCGATGAGCAGTCGGCGGGCTATGTCCTCCAGCGGGTCGCTGCTCTCGGCCGCGAGGTCCGGCTGTCCCACGCTCATTGTCACGCCTACTTCCCCCTTCTGTCGCCCCACACGGCGACGTGCAGTCTGGTAGTGAGGTTCCATCCCCGGGCGATCACCGCGTCGCCGAGTGCGGCCAGCCGCAGGCTCAGCTCGTCCGGCGTCCGCCCCTCGGGCATGACCCACACCGGCGTGGTGCCGTGGCGCTCGACGACGTCCGCCACCTCGGCAAGATCTTCTGGGCTCCGGCAGACGAACTTGAAGGCCGTCCCCGGCACCGCGGCGAGCGCGGTCAGGGCCCGTGGGACGAGTCGGCGTGCCGCCGGGTCACCCGAGTGTGCCAGCTTCGGCGAGACGTTGAACCGCACGCCGAGAGCCGCCAACTCGGACAGCGGCTCGATGGTCCCGTTGGTCTCGACCTCGACCGAGTGGCCGGTGGCCGTGAGTGCGCGCAGCAGCGGCAGCAGGCGGTCCTGCTGGCTGAGCGGCTCGCCGCCGGAGACGACGACCAGCGGCACCGCGTATCCGCTGAGCTCCTCAAGCACCTCGCGCCAGGCCATCGGGTGCAGCTCCGTCCGGGGGCTGTGCGCTACCCCGGTGTCGCCGACGCCGGTCCAGTCCCAGGTGTAGGGGGTGTCGCACCAGCGGCAGGACAGATTACAGCCACCGAGCCGGACGAACGCGCAACGCCGTCCGGCAGAAGGCCCTTCTCCTTGTATGGTCCTCAAGTGGGGCCGAAGATCTCGTTGACCACGAGCTTCGGTTCCACCACGGCACCACCTCCTCCGCCCCTCGCACCGGCCGTGCGAGCCCGCGTCACGGTCGGTACTCCGCCCAGGCCTTGGCGGTTTCTCTGACGCGCACCGCACTGAGCTCCGGGAAGTGCTGCTGCCACTGCTCGTACATCCACCGCGCCAGGTTCTCGGCCGAGGGACTGCGGTCGACAAGCAGATCGTTGAGGTGCCGGTGGTCGACCTTGTCGTCCAGCCATTGGCGGAACGGGGCGAGGTCGCCGTAGTCCCGGACGAAGCCGACTCCGTCCAGGCCGTCCGCCGCGGCCGACAGCTCCAGTTCGACAACGTAGTTGTGGCCGTGCAGGCGCACGCACTGGTGCTCCGGGGGCAAGCCATCGAGCCGGTGGCTGGCTGAGAAGTGGAATTCCTTGCTGATCCGATACACCATGTCCGACCTCCTGGGGCCATCGTGTCGACTTGGAGACACCCGCACATCACGGCACACACCGAAGGTGACCTAATCGGACGCCGAAGGTTGTCGGTCCGACTACCGGTGGTTGCTTAAGACCCTGGCCTATGCGATGCCCAGCTGTAGTCGCAGGTCGGGGCGGCGCCGTGGCCAATCAGGTACGGCTTGCCGGGCGAGTACAGCAGGTTCGGGTTGCGGCACGACCGGTCCACGTTGCCGATCTGCACGTCGAACGGTGTCCCAGGTCGTGGACCACCGTCGAGCCAGGCAGACGAGCCGCCCCTCGCGTAACGGGATGACCTATCGCACCGCGCTGACCTGCGCAATGTCTGCCGCCGTGCTGGTCAGGCAGGGGAATCGTGTCGGTGCTTCTCGGCCCTCGTCAGTCTGTTCCTATCCTTGCGTCCCGAATCCGTCCCGAATCCGTCCCGAATCCCTCGCGAGGCAAAAAGGTCCGGTCCTACCAAGCAGCACGAAGTAGCGCCGGCCGCGGTTCTCGTACTCGGACCCTCGCCACCCTCCGCATCACGTGATCAAACGGGACACACCCCTGGCGAGCAGGTTGTGCCAGCGCGTCCGAGCGCGAGTACGGCACAACGCCGGGCAAGACCGCAAGAGCCAACAGGTCGGCTGACCGAGGAACCGGCCATCACCCCGGCCGACGCGGGGCCGTGGTCGAGCTGCGTACCACCAGTCGGGAGCCGACGCGGATGAGCCGGCCGACGCCCTCCGGGCCGGGGTCGCCGTTGTCGGGGCGGCTGTCAATGCGGCGCAGGAGTTGCTCCGCGGCGAGTTCGCCGAGGTCGCGGGCGCCGTTGTCGACGACAGTGATCGGCGGGTGCCAGTACGGAAACCAGGGCGCCTCCTCGTGGCACACGAGAGAGAGCTGCTCCGGCACCCGGACGCCGAGCTGCACCAGGGCTCCGAGCGCCCCGAACGTCGCTTCGTGGTTGGCGCTGTACAACGCGGTGGGGGGGTCGTCCGCGGCCATCACCCGCATGACCGCCTCCGCGCCGAACGGCACGGTGTACGGGCCACGCGCGCAGAGCGTGGGTTCGGGTTCGAGTCCGACGGCGGTCAGGGCGGCGGCGAATCCCACGTAACGGTCGCGTCCGGAGTCGACGCCCGGCGGGCCGCCGATAAAGGCGATGCGCCGGTGTCCGAGGCCGAGCAGGTGCTGGGCGGCCAGTTCGGCGCCTTCCCGGTCACCGGCCATCACGGAGTCACCGGGAGCGCCGTCAGGTGTGCGCATCAGGTTGACCACGGGGATGCCGGCCGCGCTCACCTGCCGGACCGTCGCGGTGTTGTCACCGGTGCCCACGATGATCAGGCCGTCGACGCGGTGGTCCAACAGCATGTCCAGGTAACGGCGTTCGCGCACCGGGTCGGAGTCGGTGACACACAGCAGCACCTGGTAGCCGCACTCGTCCAGCCGCTGCTGGAGCACCCCGGTGATGGTGTGGAAGGAGGCGTTCACCAGGTTGGTGATCACTAGCCCTATGAGGTTGCTGCGCCGCGTACGCAGTCCGCTGGCGATCCGGTTCGGGCGGTAGCCGAGGCGTTCCGCCGCTGACTGCACCGCGCGCTTCGTCCGGTCGCTGACCAGGCTGGAGCCGCTCAGCACTCGCGAGGCCGTGCTCTTGGAGACCCCCGCCGCGTCCGCCACCTGGTCCAAGGTGACCGCCACCGGTCCACCTCCGATCATGAAATCGATCCCATACGACTCTTCACACCCCCGAGTCGATGGGCGCCATCATGTCAGACACCTTGAAGTCAGTGGCGTAAAAATTACGTTTCTCCGACAATTTCAGGCCAATCCGAGGTTGACCTCGCACGGAGCGGCTGCGACGGTTCTCTGCAATCGATCCCACAAGGTGGCGTCCTGAAGGCGTCATAAAGGGACAGATACTCGATTGGAGCTCACCATGACCCCCACGGGTGCCGTCTCCTGGCGCGGCTACTGGCCGGCAGCACCCACGCCGTTCGCCGCCGACGGCTCGCTCGACGAGAGCGCCTGGCGCGAACTGCTGCGGTTGTACGCGGAACACGGCGTACACGGGGTGCTGGTGAACGGCACGACCGGCGAGTGGTTCTCGCAGACCCCCGACGAGCGCCGCCGGGTGGCCGAGATTGCGGTCACCGAACTCTCCGGACAGATACCGGTGGTGATCGGCTGCGGCGCGTACACCGCGGACGAGTCGGCGCAATACGGCGAGCACGCCCGCTCGATCGGCGCGGACGGCATCCTCACCACCCCGCCGCCCTACGTCCATCCGAGTCAGGACGAGATCCACGCTTTCTACGCCGCCCTCGCCCGGGCGGTCGACCTGCCGCTCATGGTCTACAACTGGCCGCGCGGCACCGCCGTCGACATCACGGTCGACACCCTGGCCAAGCTGGCCGATCTCGACACCGTGGTGGCCGTCAAGGACAGCTCCGGCGACGAGCTGAAGGTCGCGGACACCTGCGCCGCCCTGGCCGGGAAGGTCCAGGTCTTCGGCCGCTTCATCCACCGCCGGGGCATGGCCGTCATGGCCGAGTTCGGCGGCGCCGGAAACATCGACGGCGGCGGCCTCGGCGCCCTCTTCGCCGTCCCCTTCTACGAGGCCTACTGGGCCGGTGACCTCGACCAGGCCCGGGAATGGTCCGCACGCTACGAACGGCTTGTGAACCTGCTCGTCAACGACGACTACAGCTCGCGGTTCGCCTCACCCACCTCGCAGCTCAAAGCCGCCATGCGGCTGCTCGGGCAGCCCGGGGGGCACGTACGCCCCCCGCTGCTCCCCCTGGAGGACCCTTCCGCGCTGCTCAGACTGTCCGCGGCGCTCGACGAGGCCGGGCTGCATCCCTGTTCCACCAGCACCGGAAAAAGGTGAACCGACCGTGCGCAGACTTCTCATCGCGGCCTCCTCCGCCGCCCTGCTGCTGACCGTGGCGGCCTGCGGCAGCGAGGACTCGTCCTCGTCGTCCGCCGCCGCGGCCCCGACCGGCTGCACGCCCAAGGTGGGCAAGTCGGACCTGGTCAAGGCGGGCACGTTGACGATTTCGACCAACGCGACCCTGCCGCCCATGCAGTACCTGGACGCCTCCAACAAGATCGTCGGCATGCGGGTGGACCTTGGCAACGAGATAGCCAAACTCCTCTGTCTCACCCCGAAGTTCGTCAACATCCCCTTCGACGCGCAGATCCCCGGCGTGCAGTCCGGACGCTGGGACATGATCGACACCGGCATGTTCTACACACCGGAGCGGGCCGAGACCGTCACGCTCGTCCCGTACGAGATCCAGGGCGTCTCCATCTCTGTCGCCAAGGGCAACCCGAAGAAGATCACCTCCGAGGACGACCTGTCCGGCAAGGCCATCGCCGTGGAGGCCCCGGGCTACGAGTTCGACACCCTCACCGCGCTCAACAAGAAACTGAAGACCGCCGGGAAGTCGCAGGTCACCATCCGCACCTTCACCACCACCGCCGACGCCTACCAGGCACTGTCCGCGGGCCAGGTCGAAGGCGTGGCCATCGTCGAGTCGGTCACCAGCTACTACCAGAAGGACGGCCGCTTCGAGACGGCGGTGAAGGGCATGAACCCCGCGCCGCTCGCCCTCGGCTTCGGCAAGCAGAAGCCCGCCGACGCGGTCGCGGGTGCGCTCAACACCCTGCGCGACAACGGCTACTTGGCCACGTTGTTCAAGAAATACGGCGTCACGGCCTACACCGGCGACCTCAAGGTGACCACCGGCGCGATCAGCGCGAAGTAACCAGCGAAGGGCGAGAGCCATGTGGTCCTGGGATGCCTTCTTTTCCTTCCTCAGCAATCCTCAGGTCATTCAGGGAGCTTGGACGACGATCTGGTTGACCACGGTCAGCATGGCGCTCGCCCTTCCGCTCGCCGTGCTCGTGGCGCTCGGCAGAGCGTCCCGAATCGCGCCGATCCGGATCGTCACCGGCTTCTACGTGTGGCTGATGCGCGGCACCCCACTGCTGGTCCAACTGGTCATCATTTACACGGGGTTGCCCCAGGTGGGCCTGCGCCTCGGCGTGATCAGCGCGGCGCTGACCGGCCTGGTCCTCAACGAGGCGGCATACCTCTCGGAGATCGTCCGCGCCGGGGTCCTCTCGGTCCCGCGCGGCCAGTCCGAGGCGGCCCGCGCGCTGGGCATGCCGCCCTGGAAGGTGTTCCGGGTGGTGGTCATGCCGCAGGCCCTGCGGGTGATGGTCCCGCCGCTCGGCAACAGCTTCAACGGCCTGCTCAAGACGACCACGCTCGTCTCGGTGATCTCCGCCGAAGAACTTTTGCGCCGCACCCAGTTCGCCGTCCAGACCAACTTCCGCGTCCTGGAGGGCCTCACCGCGGCGGCCCTGTACTACCTGGCGATGACCACCCTGTGGGGACTGGTCCAGAGGTGGCTGGAGGTCCGGGTCGGCCGCGGCCACCAGACCGGGCCGAGCCGTAGCCGCCGCGTCAAGAGCGCCGCCGTACCAGCACTCGAATTGGAGACCCGATGACCGTCGAGAAGACAGGCGCTCCCGTGGTCGTCGAAGCACGCCAGGTCCGCAAGTCGTACGGCGGAGTAGAGGTCCTCAAGGGCATCGACCTGACGGTCCGGCAGGGCGAGGTCGTCCTCATCCTGGGTCCGTCGGGCGGCGGCAAGAGCACGTTCCTGCGCACCCTCAATCACCTGGAGACCCCCGACTCGGGCACCGTCAGCATCTGCGGCGAACGCATCGGCTACGGCGACCGGGCCGGACGCCAGGTCCCCCTCCGGGCGCGCCGGATCGCCGTCCAGCGGCGACGCACCGGCATGGTGTTCCAGCAGTTCAACCTGTTCCCGAACATGACCGCCCTGGACAACGTGGCATCCGGCCCCGTTCACGTGAACGACGTCCCCAAGACCGAAGCCCGCGCCGCCGCCCGCGAGTTGCTGGCCATGGTGGGCCTCGCCGACAAGACCGGCTCCTACCCCGCCCAGCTCTCCGGCGGCCAGCAGCAGCGGGTGGCCATCGCCCGCGCCCTGGCGATGCGCCCCGAACTGCTGCTCTTCGACGAACCCACGTCGGCGCTCGACCCGGAGATGGTCGGCGAGGTGCTCGACGTCATGGTCCGGCTCCGCGAGGAGGGCATGACCATGATCGTCGTCAGTCATGAGATGGGCTTCGCCCGCGCGGCGGCCGACCGGGTGGTGTTCATCGCCGACGGCCTGGTGGTGGAGGACAAGTCCCCGGACCTGTTCTTCTCCGCGCCGGAACACGAACGCACCCGCCAGTTCCTGGAGCGGATCCTGTGAACCCCCCACCCCCCTGGAGCCCTGTGAGCACAGCCATGAGCACCAGCCCCCTGCCGGAGACGGTCACCGTGACCATCGACGGCACCCCCAGCCAGGCATGGGCGGGCCAGTCCGTGACCGCGGTCCTGGTCGCGGCCGGCATCTGGCCGCTGCGCCGCAACCCGGTCAACGGTCAGTTGCGCGGCCCGTTCTGCGGAATGGGTGTCTGTCTGGAGTGCGAGGTGACGATCGACGGCCGCCCCGGCTCCCGCAGTTGCACCGCGCATGTCGCTGACGGCACCGACATCCGTACCCACACCGAGCCCGTGCCGACGGCCGCGCATGGCTGACCACCCGGAGGAGCCGGAGACGGACGTCGCGGTGGTCGGCGGCGGCCCCGCCGGACTGCACGCGGCGCTGGTCCTCGCCCGGGGCGGACTGCGCGTGGTCCTGCTCGACGAGTCCGACACCCTCGGCGGCCAGTACTATAAGCGCCGAGCCGAGCAACTCGCCGCCACCTTCGGTGACTTCCGCCCACGCGGCACCGAACTGATCCGCCAGGTACGGGCCACCGGGGTCGTCTGTCGTACCGGCACCCTGGTCTGGGGCGCCGAGGACGCCGGCCGCACCCTGTTCACCTGCGACGTGCGCACCGGCGCCCTGGGACGGGTGCGCGCCCGTGCCACGCTCGCCGCCACCGGCGCGTACGAACGCACCCTGCCCTTCCCCGGGTGGACGCTGCCGGGTGTGGTCACCCCCGGGTTCGCCCTGCATCTGGCCACCATGGACCGGGTCCCCGTGGGCCGACGGGTGGTGCTCGCCGGGACGGGGCCGTTTCTTCTCCCGGTCGCCTGCGCCCTGCTGGAGGCGGGCGCCAGGATCGAGGCGCTGCTCGAGCTGAACCACCCGTACCGCCCTCGGGGCGCTGTGATCGGCGGCGCCCTGCGGCAGCCTGCGCGGCTCGCGGAGGCCGCCCGCTACCTGCTGACCCTCGCGCGCCACGGCGTCCGCGTCGAGCAGGGCTCCCGCGTACTGGCGGCGTACGGCGACACCCAGGTCACCGCCGTGGACATCGGCAGCGCGGACGGCGGCGTCCGCCGGGTCGAGACCGACGCGCTGTGCGTGGGCTTCGGCTTCCGCCCCAGCACCGAACTCCCCCGACTGCTGGGCTGCCGTACCGAGCCCGACCCGGCGGGCACGGAGCGGCTCCCGGTCGTGGACGCGGACGGCGCGACCTCGGTGGACGGGCTGTACGTCGCCGGGGACTGCGCCGGCATCGCGGGCGTGCATGCGGCAGGCGTACGAGGACAGCTCGCCGCCCATGCGATCCTGCGCCGTCTGGCACCCGGACACGCGAACGTGCGGGTGGCCGGCCTCCGCCGCCGGGCCCGGGCCCTGGATCGCTTCGCTGCGCTGGCCGACCGCCTCTACCCCCTGCCCGCCGACGCCATGGCGGACATCTCCGACGCCACCCAGGTCTGCCGCTGCGAGGGGGTCACCGCCGGCGAGATCCGACGAGCCGTCGCGACGGGCTGGAACGACCTGCATGGCGCCAAGGCCGCCACCCGCGCCGGGATGGGCCCCTGCCAGGGCCGCGAATGCGGCCACATCGTCGCGGCGCTGGCCGCGCGGGGCTCCGGGCCGGACCGGGCAGCGGAGTGCTTCGCGGCCCGTATGCCGCTGCGACCGCTGCCCATGGCCACCACGGTCGAAGGGCCGGAGGTGACGGACCAGTGACCGACGCACAGCCCGACGTCATCGTCATCGGCGCCGGCATCCTCGGCGCCAGTACCGCCTTCCACCTCGCCGAACGCGGTTACCGCGTCGTGGTACTGGATCGCGGCGCCCCCAACAGGGAAGGCTCCGGCACCACCGCGGGCAACCTCCACATCCAGGCCATCCACACCCGTCGCCCCGGCCAAGAGGTCCCGGTCGACAGCGCCCGCCTGCTGCCACTGCAACGCCGGGCGTCCGAACACTGGTCGCAGATCGAGGAGCGTCTCGACGCGGACGTGGAACTGCGCCGCGGCGGCGGCTTCATGGTCGCCGAAACCGCCGCACAGGAAGAGGAGTTGAGGGAGAAGCACGAGTGGGAGCACCGGGTGGGCATCCGCACCGAAGTGCTCACCGGCGACGAGGCCCGCAGCCAAATGCCCCTGCTCTCGGACCGCGTACGCGCCGCCAGTTGGTGCTCGCTCGATGGATATGCCAACCCGCTCCTGATCACCCCCGCCTATCTGACCGCCGCCCGCCGCCTCGGCGCCCAACTGCACGCCTTCACCCCGGTGACCGGCATCCAAAGGGTCGGCGACGGCTACAAGGTGCTATCGGGCGACCGCAGCTGGACCGCGCCCTCGGTCGTCAACGTGGCCGGCCCGTGGATCACCGAGATCTCCGAGCTGGCCGGAATCCACGTCCGCATGTCGCCGGTCGCGATCCAGATGCACGTGACCGTGCGGGTGCCGCCGGTGATGCACCACCTGGTCCAGCACATCGGCGAGGGCATGTCGGTCAAGCAGGTCAGTGCCGGCAACCTGCTGATCGGCGGCGGTTGGCCCGCCGCCGGGCTGGACATGGCGGGCCGCAGCACCGTCAGTCCCGTCAGCATGGCCGGCAACCTCGCCCAGGCCGGGCGGATCCTGCCGTTCCTCGGCGGGCTGCGCCTGCTGCGCATGTGGGCCGGACCATTGGCCGCGACCCCGGACGAGATGCCGGTGATCGGCGAAGTCCCCGGGCACCCCGGGTTCTTCGTCGCGGGCGGCACGTACGCGTTCACCCTCGCCCCGGTGTGGGGCGACACGCTGTGCCGCCAGATCGCAGGGGAGCCCCCGGCCGACCCGGTGGACGACCTGGGCCCCGGCCGCCTGCTGTACAACGCCGCCACCACTCCCGTATCGCCCTGAAAGGCACTCACTCATGACCTTGAAGATGTTCGTCAACGGCCAGGCGATGTCCGGAGGCAGTCTCAACCACGCGCTGGAAGGCGCCCGCCCGCTCGGCCCCGCCCGCACGGCGCCCGCCTACCGCTTCTTCTCCGTACGCGACGAGTTCCCCGGCCTGCACCCGGTCACGGAGGGCGGCGCGGCGATCAACGGCGAGGTGTACGAGGTCAGTTACGAGGTGCTGCGCGATCAGCTGCTCCCCGAGGAGCCCCAGGAACTCGAGCTGGGCGTCATCACCCTGGAGGACGGATCGGGTTCCTTCTCGATGCGCATGCGTGCCTCCGCGCTGACGGCCCCCGGTGTCCTCGACATCACCGCTCACGGCGGCTGGCACACCTACCTCGCCACCCTCTGACCCCCGTCCCCCTTACTGGAGGCTCACCATGTCCCCTTCCGAACCGGTCAACCTCGTCGTTCGAGGCGGCACCGTGGTCAACGCCGACTGGCAGGGCGCCGCGGACATCCTGGTCGGCGGCGGAAAGGTCCTGGGGGTGGTGGAACCGGGCGCGTACCGTTCCGCAGAGCCGCCCGGCATCACCCACATAGACGCCACCGGACGCCTCGTACTGCCCGGCGGGGTGGACCCGCACTGCCATGTCGGTTTCACCTCGGGGGACTTCACCTCCCTCGACGACTACCGGCAGGCCACGACCGCCGCTGTCTTCGGCGGTACGACCACGATCGTCGACTTCGCGATCCCCCGCCCCGGGCAGAACCCGGCCGATGTCGCGGCGGCCCAACGCGCCAAGGCGGGGCAGGGGTTGTGCGACAGCGCACTGCACGCGTGTGTGGTCCAGTGGGACGACACCGTGCCGGAGCAGCTGCGCTCACTGACCTCCGACGGCATCGTCACGGTCAAGATGTTCACCACCTACCGCGGCGAGACCATGGCCGACGAGAAGACCATCCTCAACGTGATGACCACGCTGAGGGACCTCGGCGGCATGGTGGTCATCCACTGCGAGGCCGACCACATCATCTCCGACGTGCAGGAACGCGGCGAAGCGGCCGACGCGATCAGTGCCTGCCACCACGCCGGTACCAGGCCGGAACTGGCCGAGAACGCCTCCGTCGCCGAGATCCTCGCCATCGCCGAATCGGTCGCGGCCCCCGTGTACTTCGTGCACCAGTCCACGCCCGAGGCCGTCGACCTGGTGGCGCGCGCTCGCAGCCGAGGGGTGCGCGCCTTCACCGAGACCGTCGCCCATCATCTGGTCCTGGACGACACGGCGTACGCGGGCCCGCACCCGGAGCGGTTCGTGTGCTGCCCTCCGCTGCGCGCCGCCGACACCGTCGCCGGGCTGCGCTCGCGGGTTCTGATGGGTCAGGTCGCCACCGTCGGCAGCGACCACTGCTGCTATGACACGGCCCAGAAGGAATCGGTGAGCCACGACGTACGGGCGATGCCCAACGGTCTACCGGGAGTGGAGACCCGTATGCCGGTGATCTTCAGCGAGCTGGTGCTCAAGGGCGGTCTGCCGGCGGGCCGCTTCGTCGAATTGATGTGCGCCAACCCGGCCAGGCTCAATGGCCTGTACCCCCGCAAGGGAATCATCGCGCCCGGCTCGGACGCGGACCTGGCGATCTGGGACCCCACAGCCACCCGGACCGTCCGCAGCGCAGGCCTGCACATGGCCACGGACTACACGCCGTACGAGGGCATGACGGTCACCGGCTGGCCGGAGACCGTCGTGGTGGGCGGCCGCCCCGTCGTCGAGGCCGGCCGGCTGACGGACGCCGAGCCCCGCGGCCGTCATCTGCGCTCAGGCCCGCTGAACCGGTCCCTGGTCTGCTGATTCCGCGGATTCCCTTGATGCGGTGGACGTCTCGGCAGAAGAACCCTAACGATCACGCAACTGTGATCGAGCGGGCCGCCAAGCCCTCCTCAAGCCCATTACCTTCCTTGTAAGCCCGGTTCGGGTTCGTGGCCCCCGGGCCCGGTAGGACACTTTGCCCTGTTGATGATGACCCCAGGGGCTGTCGCCGGCCCTGGTGGCATCGGGGCCGGCGACAATGTCTGCTCCTCCCGCACCAACCGAGCCCACCTGCGCGAACGCCGCATGACGCGGCCATCCCGGAGAAGAACCAAGCCGCCAACCACAGGAAGAAGGAGTGGCCAGGCATCGCCACCCGCTCGGGGAAACCTCCCGAGGGCTGCCTCGCCGGACTCCCTCTCCGCGCAACGGCTCCCTGGATCAGGGTCTTCTGCAAGCCCGCTGATCACAACCAAAGACAGGCCCTGGAAGGACCGTCTCCTCGGTCCAGCTCCCGGGGGACAGCGGCCGCGCCCTCCGTGGCGGTACGCGGCTGGGTCGGCGAGGACATCCTCGACACGTACACCACCGAACGGCATCCGGTCGCGGCGCGCCTGCTGCAGAACACCCGGGCCCAGATCGCCCTGATGCGACCCGACCCGCAGACGAGGGCGCTGTGGGAGATGTTCTCCGACCTGATGGACCTCGACGACGCCCACCGGTACGTCGCCGACATGCTCGCCGACATGCTCGCCGACATGGACGTCCGGTACGACCTGGGCGACGACCACCGGCTCGTCGGCACCCTGTGCCCGGACATGAAGTTGACGCTGGAGCGGCCCGGCCCGGACGTCGTCACCGCCGTGACCCGGTCGGCGGACCTGCTGCGTAAAGGGTCGTGGGCTCCTGCTCGACCTCGTCGACCGCGCGGAGGTCCGCGACGACGCGGCCGCGTGGACCGGACGGGTCAACACCGTCACCGCCCGCACGGACCGGGTGGACGTCGACGCGTTGCTCATCCGGCCCGACGGCTGTCTCGCCCGGGCCTTGCCCACCGGGCAGGACCTCGACGCCACCACGCTGGTGCGTGCGCTGGGCTGGTTCGGCCAACCGGCCTGAGCACCGTATTAACCGTCGTCTCAGGTTCGCTCGGTACGAAGTAGGCATCCAGATAAGCGATGTAACCCGTATGTAGGAGGCTAGTGATGGCAGTCAACGCAGCGCCGTCCGGGGAAGCGCCGGCCGGTCGGTTGGCAGGCCGGTGGGTGCCGTGGTTGGTGATTGGCTTGTGGTTGGTGCTGGCGGCGGGCATGGTGCCGCTGAGTGGAAAGTTGAGCTCGGTCACCACCGACAGCGCCGTGGACACCCTGCCGGCCAGTGCCGAGTCCACCAAGGTGGCGGTGCTGGAGGACAGTCTCCCCGACGGTGACAGCAACACGTTCGTCTTCGTGTACCACCGCGCCGGCGGCATGACCGACGCCGACCGCGCGACGGTCGAGCGCCACTACAACACCCTTGCCAAGCGGTACCCGCCGAAGGCGACGGCGGCGGCCGGCGAGGACGACGAGGGCTCACCGACGAAACGCTCCACCGACGGCAAGGCGATGATGTTCTCCCTCGAGGTGAGCACGGACTACGGCGAACCGGAGGCCCTCGTCGGCCCGTTGCGTGATGCCACGAAGGACCGCCCCGCCGGCCTGGAACTCGACGTGACCGGCCCGGGCGCGATCGACGGCGACATGGACGCCGTCTTCGACGGCATCGACGTGCAGGTCCTCCTCACCACCATCGTCGTCGTCACGCTCCTGCTCATCCTCACCTACCGCAGCCCGGTGTTGTGGATCATCCCGCTGGCGGCCGTTGGCGCGGCCGCACTGACCTCGATGGGGACCGTCTACCTCCTCGTCAAGGGCTTCGGCATCGTGGTCAACGACCAGAACTCGGCGCTGCTGACGATCCTGGTATTCGGCGTCGGCACGGACTACGCGCTGTTGCTCATCGCTCGATATCGGGAGGCACTGCACCACCATGAGAACGTCCGGGTCGCGATGGTCCACGCGCTACGCAGCGCGGCGCCGGCCATCGTCGCGTCCGCGGCCACCGTGGTCGCCGGCCTGCTCTGCCTGCTCGTCGCGGACCTGAACAGCACCAGCGGGTTGGGCCCGATCGGTGCGGCCGGCATCCTGTGCGCGCTGGTGGCCATGCTGACGCTGTTCCCGGCGGTGCTCGTGGTGCTCGGCAGGCGGATCTTCTGGCCGGCCATCCCGCGGTTCAGCACGGCCGTGGAGGAGAAGCCGGGGCTGTGGGGACGGCTCGGCACCGCCATCAGCCGCCGCCGGTGGGTGGCGGCACTCGGCTCGCTCGGAGTCCTCGGCGTGCTCGCCATCGGGCTGGCGGGCAACACCGGCGCCCTGCGGGAGCAGGACCAGTTCCAGTCCGCGCCGGAGTCGGTCACCGGCTTCACCGTTCTCCGCCAGCACTTCCCGGAGCTCGGCGGCCAGCCGATGACGATCTTCACGCGGCCGGCGCACCAGGAGCAGGTGCTCGACATCGTCAAGGACACTCGCGGTGTGGCCCTGGCCATCCCGGAGCAGACCAGCCGTGGCTGGGCCAACATCTCCGTGTTCCCGACGGACGCGCCGGACACCGTCGCAGAGTACGACACGATCAAGCGGGTGCGCACCGCCGTGCACGCGGTGAGCGGGGCGGAGGCGATCGTCGGCGGGCCGAGTGCGGAGAACCTCGACACCGAGGTGACCACCAGCCGCGACGAGAAGCTGGTGATCCCGCTGGTGCTCGCCGTCGTCCTGATCGTCCTCGGGCTGCTGCTGCGCGCGATCGTGGCCCCGCTGGTCCTGATGGCCACCGTGATCGTCTCATTCGCCGCGGCCTTCGGCGGCAGCGTGTTCGTCTTCGACACGATCCTCGGGTTCAAGGGTATCGACTCTTCGGCGCCGGTGATGGCATTCCTGTTCCTGGTGGCGCTCGGCGTCGACTACAACATCTTCCTGGCCAGCCGGGCCCGGGAGGAGACCGTGCGTCTCGGCACCAGAGAGGGCATGCTCAAAGCTCTCTCGGCCACCGGTGGCGTCATCACCTCGGCAGGCCTGGTCCTGGCGGCCACGTTCGCGGTCCTCGCCACACTTCCGCTGGTGATGCTGATCGAGGTCGGGTTCCTGGTCGCCTTCGGCGTGCTGCTCGACGCCCTGCTGGTGCGGTCGGTCCTGGTGCCCGCCCTCACCCTGCTGATCGGCCGGCGGATCTGGTGGCCGAGCCGGCTGTCCCGTCCAGCGGCGGAGCTGCCGGACGGTCAACAGTCGCTCGGTGATGACGAGGAGCCCGCGCTGCAACGGTGAGCGCGGCGGCACGGACGAGATCCGGGACGGGGACCCAGGCCCGTCCCGGATTTTTTTCATGGGCCCGACGGCCGCCGCCCTTTGGTCCTGCGCCACGCGCCGGGGCCGGGGTCGGCGCACCGTGGTGTCCTGCCCCGTGGTGGGCCACTTGTCCCGCGCCGTGCGGCCGGGGCTGGGGTCGGCGCATCGCGGTGTCCTGCCCGGTGGTGGGCCGCGCGGGCCATGGTCCGACGGCCGCCGCCCTTTGGTCCTGCGCCGTGCGGCCAGGGCTGAGGTCGGCACACCGTGTCCTGCCCGGTGGTGGGCCGCGCGGGGCCATTGCCCGACGGCCGCCGCCCTTTGGTCCTGCGCCACGCGCCGGGGCCGGGGTCGGCGCATCGCGGTGTCCTGCCCGGTGGTGGGCCGCTTGTCCTGTGCCGTGCGGCCGGGGCTGGGGTCGGCGCACCGTGTCCTGCCCGGTGGTGGGCCGCTTGTCCCGCGCCGTGCGGCCGGGGCTGAGGTCGGCACACCGTGTCCTGCCCGGTGGTGGGCCGCGCGGGGCCATTGCCCGACGGCCGCCGCCCTTTGGTCCTGCGCCGCGCCGCCGGGGCGGGTCAGCGCACCGCGGCCGGAAGGTCGACCCGAAGCAGCGCGCCACCGCGTGCGGAGCGGGCGACGGTGGCCCGGCCGCCGTGGGCGTCGACGACCCGCTGCACGATCGACAGCCCCAGACCGGATCCCGGCAACGCCCGGGCGCTGTCGGCACGGTAGAACCGGTCGAACACCCGCGGTACGTCGACGGCGTCGATGCCCGGCCCGGCGTCGTCGACCTCGAGCACCGCCGACGCGCCCTCGGCACGGAGCCGGACCTGGACCGGCTGGTCCGCGGGGGACCACTTGCCGGCGTTGTCGATGAGGTTGAGCACCGCCCGCTGGAGCGCAGCGGGACGCCCGCTCACCCACACGGAGGTCACGTCGAGCGCGACCTCGATGTCGGGCACGTGGGAACGCGCCCGGGTCGCGGCGGCCACCACCACGTCGGCGAGGTCGAGCAACTCGGTGCTCTCGTCGCTGACGTCACCGCGCGCCAGGTCGGTCAGCTCGGCGGCAAGGGTGCTCAACTCGGTCACCTGGGCGCCGAGATCGTTGAGCAGCCGGGTCCGGCTCTCCGCCGGCAGTGCGCTGTCCAGGGTGCCGCGCCGATCGAGCCGGATCAGCAGCTCGACGTTGAGGCGCAGGCTGGTGAGCGGGGTCTTGAGCTCGTGGGCGGCGTCCTCGGCGAGCAGCCGCTGGGCCCGCCGGGAGTCCCGGAGCGCGGCGAGCATGTCGTTGATCGACTGGATCAGCCGCCGGATCTCCCCACCGCCCTCATCCGGGATGCCGGCGTCGAGATCCCGGGTGTGCGCGACACGTACCGCTGCGGCGGTCAGCCGGTCGATCGGTGCCAGCCCGGTCCGCGCCACGGTCCGCCCGACAAGGGCGCCACCGACCACGCAGAGCAGCCCGATCAGCAGCATGCCGAACCCGAACTGGTTGATCGGGCTGTCGTCGGCGACGTGGGCCACCTGGACCGCGCCGTCGCCCGCCCGCAGTGTGTAGATGACGTAGCCGTCCTCGTCGCTGTCCCTCGACTCCATCAGGTCGGCCGACGCGCCCTGCGCCACGCGCTCGGCGTGCTCGCTGACGGGGGGCAGCGCGGGTTGGCCGGCCGGCGTCCGGGTCTTGCCGTCGGGCAGGATGACCCGCACCAGCCGACCGGATCCGGGATACGGCGGTAGCTGGAGCTGCGCCAGACCGGCGCGCTCCGCGTTCGTCGCCAGGATGCGGGAGTCGGCGCGCAGCTGATTCTTGGCGCTGTCCTGCAGCTCCCAGCCCAGTAGTTGGCTGGCCACCTGGAAGGCCACGAACACGCTGAGCGCGATGGCCGTCGCCGCGATCACCGTCAGCCTGGTCCGCAGGGACCGCCGGCGCCACCATCGGGTCAGCCGGCGCGGTTCCCGGCCGGCGTGCCTGCTCACGGGGGAGTCTCCCGCAGCACGTATCCCAGGCCGCGCAGCGTGTAGATCAATCGCGGCTCACCCTCGGCCTCCATCTTGCGGCGCAGGTAGCTCACGTACACCTGGAGGTTGTTGGCGGTGGCGCTCATGTCGAAGCCCCAGATCGCCTCGAACAGCGCGTCGCGGGTCAAGACCCGGGTCGCGTTGCTCATGAGGACCTTCAGGAGAGAGAACTCGGTACGGGTCAGGCGCAGCGGCCGCCCGCCCCGCCACGCCTCGAACCTGTCGGGATCGAGCCGGACGTCGGCGAACGACAGGATCTGCGACTCCTCGTCGGTCGGCGTGCGCCGGCGCAGCAGGGCCCGTACCCGGGCCAGCAACTCCTCGGTGGCGAACGGCTTGGGCAGGTAGTCGTCGGCGCCGGCGTCCAGCCCGGTGACCCGGTCGGAGACCTGGTCACGGGCGGTCAGCATCAGCACCGGCAGATCCCGACCCGCGGCCCGCAACCGCCGGCAGGTCTCCAATCCGCCGAGGCGGGGCATCATCACGTCGAGGATCAGCAGATCCAGCGTGTCACCGTCGGCCCCAACGACCCCGTCGAGCACGGCGAAACCGTTGGCGACGGTGCTGGTGTCGTAACCCTCGACCTGGAGCACCCGCTCCAGCGACTCACGGATGGCCGCTTCATCATCCGCGATCATGATCCGCACGCCGGCCCGCCCCCTTCCAGTCGATGCTTTTGCCGCTCATCGTCCCCGATCAACCTGAGACCAGGATTAAGGGCATGCAGATCTTTAACATGCTTTCTTGATCTTGCTGTGGTTAAGGAACGTCGCGATGTCGGATGGTGTGCGAAAGCGAGCGGTGGAGGCGCTGATGGGGTGGTCGTGCGCTTCCAGGAGGGGGCGGACTTCCTGGCTCGCGCGGCTGATGGTTGGGGCGGTGACGCCGAAGAGTTGGGCGAGGAGGTCCATGGGGGCGATCTTGCGCAGGTGGAGCACGGTGACCAGGACTCGCTCGGCTGGGGTGAGTTTGGCTTTGGCACCTGTGCCGGGGGCCACCAGGCGTTCGCGACCGCGGCGCGCGCGCAGCACGTGCTCGCGTTGAAGTTCCATCGAGGGAGTCAGTGTGTCGATGAGGTCGCTGAGTTGCGGGCGGGTCATGCCGGTCAGCTCCGGGTCCTTCAGGGAATACGGCGTGAGTTGTTGTGATGTCTTCGTCGGCGCCTGGCGCGTTTGACGGAGGGGTTCATGCCGCAGGTGATCGAGAAGTGGGCGCCGGCCCGGCGGCAGGCGGCGATGACACCGGCGTTGCAGAACTGGGAGTCGGCGCACAGGATGCGCAGGCCGGTGCAGCCGGCCTCGTGGGCGGTGGCCAGGGCCTCGCTGACGAATTTCGGGGCGCCCCGGGAGTAGGCTGCTTTGCCGCGGCGCATCCGCACGGTGGCGATCAGCGGCCGGGAGGTGGGGGTGCAGATCGTGGCGAGCAGGGGGTGCGGGGTGCGGATGCCCTTGAACCGGCCGTACTCGGCGCCCTGCTTGGTGCGGCCGTAGACGCGTTTGTGGGTGGAGCCGACGTCGATGAACGCCTTCTCGCTGGTGCCGGGCAGCAGCGGGGTGTGCGTGGCCAGTGCGCCGAGGAACCTACGGTGCACCGCGTGCAGTTGGAGGGCGTGACCGTGGGTGAAGGAGCGGAGGAAGGCCACTGACATCCTCACTGTCTGCCCAGCTCTTCCACTTTGTCCACAGGTCTCGGGCCCTTTCGGGCAGGTCGGTCAGGGAGCGTCAGTGGGCCGTCGGCCTACGACCCGCTGCGCGAGCAGGCCGCCGGCCACGCGGACCGCCCGGCGGAAGACCCGAAGGTCGCCGCCCAGGCTCTGCTCCGGGTGGTCGACGCGGCCGAGCCACCGGCGCGGATCATCTTCGGCACCGGCGGGGTGGAGTTCATCAGCGGGGTCTACGAGCGGCGTCTCTCCGACTGGCGCGCCGCCGCTCCGCTGTTCGCCGACCAGTAGTTCCCGGCCGCCCGGGCACTCGGTTGGGGGACGCGGGCGGTCGCGCGGGATAATCGAGGGATGGATGAGGCTGCGCGGCTGCGCGTCGACCTTCTGGGCGGGTTCGCGGTCTCCCGTGGTGGCGAGGCCCTGAGCGTTCCCGGTGCGCGGTTGCGGTGCCTGGCCGCCCGGCTGGCGCTGGCCGGCGGCCGGACCGTCGGCGCCGGCGTCCTGGTCGAGGCGATCTGGGGCGCCGAGCCGCCGGCCGAGCCCGTGCACGCTCTGCAGACGCTGGTGTGGCGGCTGCGGAAGGTCCTCGGCTCGGCCGACGCGGTCACGCAGGTGGCCGACGGGTACCGGCTGGCCGTCCGGGACGCCGACGTCGACGTGCTGCGGTTCGAACGGCAGGCCGCCGCTGGCCGCGAGTCCCTGCACGCCGGCGACCCGCGGGCCGCGGTGGACGTGCTGGGTGCGGCGGTCACGCTGCCCGGGCTCCGTCCCGGTGCCGAGCCGGCGCTGCTGGCCGCGGTGGCCCCGGCGGTGGCGGCCGGGCTGGCCCATGCGTCGGTGGACGCCGTCACCGATCTGGCCGAGGCCGAGATCGCGGTCGGGCACGCCGGCGCGGCCGCCGCCCGCCTGACCGCCCTGCTGGCCGGGCAACCGGTCCACGAGCGGGCGGTCGCGCTGCTCATGGACGCGTTCGCCGCCCAGGGCCGCACGGCCGAGGCCTTGGCCGTGTACGAGCGCTTCCGCGGCACCCTGGCCGAGGCGTTGGGCGCCGACCCCGGTTCCATGCTGCGTGACCGTCACCTGCGACTGCTCCGCGCGCAGCCGTCCGGCCCGGTGCCGGCCACCCCGGCCGAACGGCTCGGACCGGGCAATCTGCCGGCGCCGCTGACCAGTTTCATCGGCCGCGACGACGAGCTCGCCCGGATCGCCGCGCGCCTGCGGACCGGCCGCCTGATCACCGTGCTCGGTCCCGGTGGCGCCGGCAAGACCCGCCTCGCCGTCGAGGCCGCCCGCCGCCACCAGCGGGACTTCCGCGACGGTGCGTGGCTGATCGATCTCGCCTCGATCGCCGAACCGCCCAAGATCGGCGCGGCGGTGCTCGCGGGCATCGGATCGCGGTCCGGGACCCTGCTCGACCGCCGCGAGCATCGCGGTGCCGGCGACGTCGACGTCCTCGTCGACCAGCTCGGCGGCCGGGAGATCCTGCTGGTCGTCGACAACTGCGAGCACCTCGTCGATGCCGCCTCCCACCTGCTCACGGCCCTGCTGACCCGCTGCTCCGGGCTGCGGGTGGTGGCGACGAGCCGCGAACCGCTGGCGGTCGACGGGGAGGCCCTGGTGCCGCTGGGTCCGCTCGCGCTGCCGACCGGTGACCTCGACCTGGGCCGGGCCCGGGCGGTGCCGTCGGTGCGCCTGTTCACCGAGCGCGCGGCCGCGGTACGACCGGGATTCGACGTCGACCCGGCCACCTGGCCGGACATCCGGCGGGTGGTGTGCGACCTGGACGGGATGCCGCTGGCGCTCGAACTGGCCGCCGCGCGGCTGCGTACCCTCTCCCTGCCGGAGCTGGCCGACGGGCTGACCGACCGGTTCCGGTTGCTCACCACCGGCAACCGCACCGCGCTGCCCCGGCATCGCTCGCTGAGCGCGGTCATCGCGTGGAGCTGGGACCTGCTGACCGAGGACGAGCGCACGCTGGCCGAGCGGATCTCGGTGCTGCCCGGCGGCGTCACCCGTGCCTCGGCCACGGCGGTGTGCGCCGGCTCGTCGATACCGGCCGGTGCCGTCCCCGGCCTGCTCGCGGGCCTCGTCGACCGGTCGTTGCTGCAGCTGGGACCGGCACCGGGCCGCTATCGCATGCTGGATACCATCCGCGAGTACGGCGCCGGGCGCCTCGCGGCCGGCGGCGACCTCGACGCCGTCCGCGACCGGGCCGCCGGCCATTTCGCCGAGCTGGTCGCCGGACAGGACCCGGGCTTGCGCGGCCCTGGTCAGCTGGCGGCCATGGAGGTCATCGGGGCCGAGTACGACAACCTGCAGGCCGCCCTGCGCCACCTCTGCGCGACCGGCGACAGCACCGGCGCGGTCGGGCTGGCTCTGGCGCTGAGCTGGTACTGGCAGATGTCCGGCCGGCGCTCCGACGCCACGTACTGGCTGGGCGAGGCGCTGGCGACGCCGGGCGGGCCGGCCCCCGGCCGCGACCGCGCCCTCGTTGTCCACCTGTTCAGCCAGGCCGGCATCTGGTCACGGGTGCCGGGCGCGCCGGCCGACGAGGACCACCGGGCGATCCGTGAGCTGAGCGACCGGCTGCTCGCCGGCCCCGCGGTGCCGGACCCGCAAGCCGCGCTGGTTCTGCTGCCGCTGGCCTTCCTCCGCGACGAGAAGGCGGTGACGGCGGTCGTCGAGGAGCTGACCGCCGGCGACGACGTATGGCTGTCCGGCTACGCCTACCTGCTACGCGCGCAGTTTCTCGAGAACGTCAGCCGGATCGGTCAGATGCGCAGCGATGTGGAAGCGGCCTTGGACTGCTTCCGGTGGGCGGGCGACCGGTGGAGCCAGGCCTGCGCGTTGTCGTTGCGGGCGCAGCTGCGTCTGTACGACGACCTCGACGGCGCGCTGGCCGACCTGCGCGAGTCCCGGTCACTGGCTGCGAACTTCGGATCTCCGACGCTGGGCGATCGGATGGACGTCGACCTGCGGTGGATCGAGCTGCATCTGCGCAGTGGCGACACCGACCGGGCCATCGCGACCATCGAGGCGGCCCGGGACCGAGCCGTGCGGGTGGCGTCGAGCTGGACGCTGGCCGTGCTCGACGTGCGCGAGGCCGACATCCGGGTCAGGCGCGGCGAGCTGTCCCGGGCGGCGGAGCTGCTCGACGCCGTGCCGCCGGGACTGTCCGGCGTGACGGCGACCCCCGGTGACCTGGTGCGCGCGCTGGCCGGATGTGCCCGGGCCGGCCTGTGCCTGCGCCTGGGCGACGGTGCCGGTGCGGCGACGGCGTTGACCGGGGCCTTCGCGGCGGCCCGGCGGAGCGGGGACCTGCCGCTCCTGTCGGCGGTGACGGTGCACGCGGCGGAGCTGGCCGCCGCGCGCGGACGGCCGGGGGAGTCGGCGGTTCTGCTCGGCGCGGCCGCCGGGCTGCGTGGAACCGACGACGACACCGATCCGCTGATCCGCGAACTCGCCGGTCAGGTGCGGGCCGAGCTGGGCCGGGAGGAGTTCGCGGAGGCGTACGCGGAAGGTCGGGCGCTGGACCGGGACACCGCGGTCCGGCTCGGCGACCCGGGGTCGTAGCCCGTACCTCTCACGCGACACGCACACGCCGCTCACCGGGCCCGGCCGGGGCGCGGTCCCGTGCGAGCGCCGTGTGCGTCCCGTGACAGGCGTTCACGCGAGTCTGGATCCACCGTACGAATGAGGGGATCTGTGTCGTGGATGACGTGTTGATCGTTGGTGGCGGGCCGGTCGGCCTGTTCCTTGCCGGTGAGCTGGCCCGGGCCGGCTGCACCGTCCAGGTGCTGGAGCGGGAACCGGATTCGGACGCCGCGTGGAAGTCGTTGCCGCTGGGGGTGCGGACGCTGACGGCGAGTTCGGTCGAGGCGTTCCACCGCCGGGGGATGCTGGCCGAGATCCTGACCGCGTCGGGCTACGGCGAGAATGTGTTCTTGCCGCGCAGCCTTCACTTCGCCGGCATCCTGGTCGACCCGGACGCCATCGACGTCGGCAGGCTGCCCTTCCGGCTGCCCAGCCCGGCCCCGGAACGCATCGTGACCAGTCTCGAGGCGCTCGAGTCGGTGCTGGGCGAGCGCGCCGCCAAGCTCGGCGTCACCATCCGCCGCGGTGTCGCGGTCTCCGGCGTCGAGCCGCACGACGACCATGTCGTGGTCCGGGCCGGCGCGGACGAGCACGTGGCCCGCTGGGTCGTCGGCTGCGACGGCGGGCGCAGCACCGTACGCGTCGCGGCGGGTTTCGGCTTCGAGGGCACCGATCCGACCTTCACCGGCTACGCCATGCACGTCACCATGGACGACCCGGAGAAGCTGCGCCCTGGGTTCAATCTGACGCCCGAGGGCATGTACCTGCGGACCTACCATGAGGGACACGTCGGTATCAACGACTTCGACGGCGGAGCCTTCGACCGCTCCCAGGCGTTGACGCTCGAGCACCTCCAGGAGGTGCTGCGCCGGGTGTCCGGCACCGACGTGACGCTGACCGGTGTGCGTGCGGCATCCACGTTCACCGACCGGGCGCGGCAGGCGACAACGTACCGGCGCGGACGCGTGTTGCTGGCCGGGGACGCCGCGCACATCTACTCGCCGCTGGGCGGGCAGATGCTCAACCTCGGCATCGGCGACGCAGTGAACCTGGGCTGGAAGCTGGCCGCGACGGTCCACGGGCAGGCGCCGGCCGGGCTGCTGGACACGTACACCGAGGAGCGGCACCCGATCGCCGCGCGGATGCTCGACTGGTCCCGCGCCCAGGTGGCGATCATGCGGCCGGGCCCGCTCTCGCAGGCGGTTCAGGGGGTGATTCGGGAGCTGATCCGGACCCCGGACGTGGCGACCTACATCTACGACCGGCTCTCCGGGCTGGCCCTGCACTACGACCTCGGCAGTGACCAGCCGCTCGTCGGCCTCAACGCGCCGGCCTTCCGGCTGGCCGACGGCACCGCGCTGGCCGACCTCCTGCCGGACGGGAAGGGCGTGATCCTCGATTTCGCCGGTTCCCTGCGGGACGTGGCCGCACCCTGGCACGACCGCGTCCGGTACGTGAACGGCCCGGCCGAGAACGATCTGGGCTTCGACGCCGTGCTGATCCGGCCGGACGGCATCGTCGCGTGGGCCGGCGGTGACGTGCCGTCGTTCACGGAAGCGATGAACCGGTGGTTCACCGCCAGGGTCCGATAGTCAGTGCGGCGCGGATGGGCTGCTCGGCCACGGCGGCCGTGCCGAGGGCGTCGACCGCGAGCAGCGCCGCGCCGACCACCGGCGGCGACTCGACCACGCTGATCTCCACCAGCGGAGCCTGGGCCCGGGCACCGGCCACGATCTGATCGTGCAGCTGCCGGTGACGGGCCTGCAGAACCCCGCCGCCCAGCACCAGGGCGTGCGGGGCGGCGAGCAGGTCGAGCCGCCCGGCCGCGACCCGGTGCTGGGCCAGGATCTCCCCGGCCTGCCGCCGGATCAGGCCGCCGGCCACCGGGTCGCCGGTGGCCGCCACCTCGAACAGGACGGGGGCCAGTTCGTGGATCGCGGTCATCGGCAGCTCGCCCAGGTGCAGGGCGATGCTGACGGCCTCCACGGTGGGTCGCCGGAAGTGCGCCGCCACGGCCGCGGACAGGGCGGTCGGGGTGCCCCGGCCGTCCTCGCCCCGGGCGGCCAGCCGCAGCGTGTGCTCGGCCAGGTCGTGGCCGCCGCCCCAGTCGCCGGAGATCGGGCCGAGGGCGGGGAAGCGGGCGGTCCGGCCGTCCGCCGCCCGGCCCACGCAGTTGGTGCCGGCGCCGCAGACCACGGCGACGGCGTCGGGCCGTGAGGTCCCGCGGATGGCGAGGCGGCGGAACTGGTGCAGCAGCGCGATGGGCTGTTCAACGACGTAGCGCAGCTTGCCCAGGCCTTTGATCCGGGCCCTTGCGGCGAGGGATGACTGGCTGGGTGCCGCGTTCACGGCAGGCTCGGCGGAAGGTTTCGCTGTCGTAGCCCTTGTCGGCGAGCAGGACATCGAACCTGCGGCGTGGCCGGCCGGGTCGTCCGGCGATGGGCGGGTAGCCGTCGAGCAGGTCGATCGCGCGTTTGATGTCGGGAACGTTCGCGCCGGAGGTGAGTACGTAGTTCGGGGTGCCGTTACCGTCGCAGATCAGGTGGTGCTTGGAACCCGGTTTAGCGCGGTTGACCGGCGACGGACCTGTTCCGGGACCCCCTTTTTCGCGTCGATGTGGCTGCCGTCGATCACCGCCCGGGACCAGTCGATCTCGTTTGCCGCGTTCAGCTGGGCAAGCAGGATCCGATGCAGATCGTCGAACACCCCGGCATCGGCCCACCGCTTGATCCGCCGCCAGCACGTCATGCCCGACCCGAAGCCGAGTTCCTGCGGAAGGTCTTCCCAGCCGATCCCGGTATGCAGCACGTACAAGATGCCCTGCAGGCACTGCCGATCCGGCACCGGTCGCGGACCGGGCGCCTTCACCGGGCCACGGCGGAAGCAACGGCTCGAGAAGCTCCCACAACTGATCATCAACGATCCACGGCTTGCTCACACACCACCGAAAGAGACCGATCTTCACATCGTCCCGCTGATCACATCGATTCAGCAGATCGTGATAGCAGCTCTTTAACGGTCGTCTCAGGTTCGCTCGGTAGGAAGTAGGCATCCGGATAAGCGATGCAACCCGTATGTAGGAGGCTAGTGATGGCAGTCGACGCAGCGCCGTCAGGGAAAGCGCCGGGCCCGGGCGGTTGAGATTCGGGGCGGCCACCAGGGTCGCTGGCGACGGCGTTCCCTGTCGCCGCCTGCGGGTCGCACGCCGACAACAGTGCGGGGCCCGCCGCGGCCGGCCCGCACAGCGCGCACGCGGGCGGGTCGTCAGCTCCACCACAGCCGCCGCGCGCCGGCGAGCGGTTCCTCGACCTGAGGATGGCCAAGGCCTACACGCCCGCGCCGCCGGAGGGCGGCGGCTCGGACGGGTACCGGTGCCAGATGATCGATCCGGGCCTGACCAAGACGGCGTTCCTGACCGGGACCCAATTCGCACCGGAGAACGTTGCCATCGCGCACCACGCCGTCGTGTACGCGGTGCCGCCGGGCGGCGCTGCCGCGGTGCGCGAGCAGGACGCGAAGACCCCTGGTCTCGGCTGGCAGTGTTTCGGCGGGACCGGCGTAGCCGGCGCCGAGGTCGAAGAGGGGGACGCGGCGTGGGTGGGACACCTGGGCGCGCCTGGTAACGACGAAGGGTCGATCTGAAGCATCTCGCAGACGGATGCCGCACGGATACCGCACCACACAAACACCTGAGGAGAGACTGACATGAAGTCCATGGGACGCCGCGGCATTCTAACCGCCGCCACGGCACTTGGCATTGGTGCCGGCTTGTCCACGTATGCCGCTGTCTCGGCAGCGGACGAGGACGAGGCTTCGGACAAGACCTCGGACATTTCACTGCGGGACCGGGACCTGCCCTTCATCGGCACGGAAGAGACCTTTTCCACCCATGAGTTGATGGTGCTGAACGACAGGCTGTTCCTCGAGGATACTGGTCTTGCCGAGCTCGGCCCGCGCCGCATCGGTGCAATGGATAAGGGGGGGCTCAACGTTCAAATCCTCTCCGCACATACGCCAGGTGTGCAGAATGTCAAAGGTAAGGAGGGCATCGATTTTGCGTATCGTCTCAACAAGTTGCTCGTCGATGGACCGATGGCCAAGTATCCGGGGCGGTTTCAGGCATTTGCAACCTTGCCTCTGCAGAATCCGGAGGCCTCGGCAGACGAACTGGAACGCACAGTTCGGGAAGATGGCTTCCTGGGGGCTTTGACCAATGGAATCATCGGGAAGAAATTCCTCGACCATCCCGACTTTGAGCCCCTGCTGGCGCGCGCCGAAGCCCTTGATGTGCCGATATACATCCATCCGGGCCTGCCGCCTGACGAGGTTTTCCAAATCTACTACAGCAATATGCGGCCGGAATATCAGAAGGAGAACCAGGACCAGGTTCTCAGCATCTCTGCATATGGATGGCACCAGGAAGTCGTTACTCAGTGCGTCCGAATGATCACCTCGGGAGTATTCGACAGGCATCCCAAGCTCCAGATTATCATGGGCCACATGGGAGAGGGTCTTCCGTTCTTCTACAAACGCATCGTGGAGAAGATGAGCGAAGTGACCGAGAAAAGCCTGGACAAGCCGTTCGAGCAGTATTTCCATGACAATTGCTGGTTCACAACCAGCGCATTCCCCCAGACTGAACTGCTCGATCTCCTGCTGAAGTACATAAGTGTGGATCGAGTGATGTTTGCAACCGACTACCCGTTTGCAGATATAAAAGCTCAGACCGACTGGTTTCGGGGAGTCGATTTGCCACGCGAAAGCAAGGAAAAAATTGCGTTCCGAAATGCGGAAAAACTGTTCGGAATGAAAGTGCCCGTGAAGTGACGCGCCAGCGTCGGCAGAAGTGGAGAATGCTTTGGCTGTAAGGCGAGAGTACAGCCAAAGCATGCGATGTCGCGGCTTCCGCATCACGCAGTCTTCATACAACGGCGGATCGCATGCTCTTCTAGAGAGATCGAAGTGTCGCGCTAGTTCGCTGTAGCCAAGCAAGACGAGCGTAGTAGCGACTCTCTTGAGATCCTCAGCGCACTGACCCGCCTTGTGATTAACGGCGCGGTTCGCAAGGGTCTGCTGCGGGGCCCAGTAGCAGACCCTTGCCAGCGTGAAGCGCCAACGACTGGGATGGGCCAACACCGGACATTCACTATCGGCTCAGTCCCCACTTCCGGCTGAAACCCCCATCGACACCGCCGTCGCCCGGGCGACACCGGAGACATGCTGGCCCAGCTTCCCCTCGAGGGCTGCAGTCCAGGGCCCGAGTTGGAAGCCGAGCCCGTCGTCGATCATTGCGAACCTGCCTGATGTCAGGGTGAAGCGCTGGCGGTGAGGTGACTCCCGTGGTGTGGACACTCTGACAATGGATCTTCTAGGTCCGAGGAAGGGTGTCCTGGTGGGACGTAAGTCTCCGTATCCGGCGGAGTTCAGGAACGACGCGGTGGCGCTGTACCGGGCGGCGGGCGGGAAGCGCACGTACGCGGCGGTCGCGGCCGACGTCGGGGTGACCGGCGAGACGCTGCGCAGTTGGGTGCGCCAGGCCGACGAACTGGCCGGCCGCGGCACGCGCGGGGAACGGGCCGTGGAGAGCCGGGACGAGGAACTGGCCCGGCTGCGGGCGGAGAACAACCGCCTGCGCAAGGCCGAGAAGGAATGGGAACTCGAGCGCGAGATCCTGCGCCGGGCGGCCCAGTATTCCGCTGCGGAGATGAGGGCATGACCGGTCGCTGGGACTTCATCTCCGCCCACCGCGCCGACTTCGGCGTGAAGCGGCTGTGCCGGGTGCTGCAGGTGTCGCGGTCCGGCTTCTGCCGACACCTGACCTCGGCTGAGTCCAGGGTGGCCAGGCGGCGGGATGAGGAGGAACTCGTCGGCGAGATACGCGAGATACACGCCAGCCACCAGGGTACCTACGGGGTCCGGCGCGTCCATGCCGAGCTGCGCGGCTTCGGGCACTCCGTCAACCGCAAACGCGTCGAGCGGCTCATGCGCATCAACGGGATCGAGGGCCGTCATCTGCGGCGCCGCAAGCGCACCACCATCCCGGACCGGCTCGCACCACCGGCACCGGACCTCGTCCAACGCGATGTCACCGCCCGGCAGTTGAACGAGAAGTGGTGCGGCGACATCACATACGTGCAGGTCGGCGGCGCGTGGCTGTATCTCGCCTGCGTCATCGACATCTGCTCACGCCCGGTGCTGGGCTGGTCGATGGCCTCGCACATGCGCGCCGAACTCGTTATCGACGCGCTGAAGATGGCGGTTGCGGCCCGCGGCGGCAACGTGGGCGGGGTCATTTTCCATGCGGACCGCGGCGCGCAGTACACGGCGGCCGTGTTCGCGCAGGTCTGCGACGGATTCGGGATCCGCAGGAGCATGGGCCGGGTCGGCTCGAGTTACGACAACGCCCTCGCCGAGAGTTTCTGGCAAGGACTCAAGAGAGAGACAATGCACCACAGGCTTTTCTCGACGATGCGCCAGGCGAGGCTGGAGATCTTCCAGTGGCTCACGTACTACAACGCACGCAGGCGCCACAGTGCTCTCAACCACCTCTCGCCCGTGGAGTTCGAACAGCAGCACCTACGAGCAGCTAAACTCTCAATCGCGGCATGAGCCCCTGTGTCCACACTCGGGGGACGCCTCAGGCCTTGCCGCACCCCCGAGCGGGTGCACGAAACGGGCTGTCGGCCTTCTCACGCGGTCGGCGGCCCATTGCGGTCGGATCCGCGAGGACGGCGGCGGGTCCGGTCATGAACGAGCGGCGGGTCCGGTCATGAACGATCTGACGGCCCCGAGGCGACCTGTATCTCAAGGAGCGGTTCGAGTTGGGCGGCCCACTCCGGGTGCATGGCGGCCTTCTTCTCGTGCAGCGCCATGATCTCGCTGGCCAGCTCTGGGGCCATGTCGTCGGAAAGGTCGGGGCCGATGGAGATCTTGGCCAGGTGCGGGATGATCTCGGGATCTCCCGCCAGGTGAACCGGGTCGTGCATGTACCGCTCGAGGGCCGCCAGGTCCTCAATGCCCACGCAGTAGGCGTGGGTGAGGCCGTCGGCGGGATCGCCCAGGCTCTGCCCGACGGTTGCGAACGAGACCGACTCGACGGACGCCGTTCGCCGCATCAGCGCGAGCACCTGGGCCTTCTGCTCCTCGGTCGTCCCATCCTTGAAGGCGAAGCGCAGCGTGTGAATGATCATGGTTTCCCGTCCCTTGATTGAACTAGCCAGTTCAGTAAATCTGCCTTATTGGTGTTGACGTTAGAATGAACCCATGGGTTCAACAGCGTCAAGCGGGGGCAGTGGCGTCTCGCGCGGGCGGGTCGACAAGCGACAGGCGATCTTGGACGCCGCGTTCGCCGTCTTCGCGCGGCGCGGATACGCACAGGCATGCGTCCAGGAGATCGCGGAGGAGGCGCGCGTCGCCAAACCGACCGTCTACAGCCACCTGAACGACAAGGAGACCCTCTTCCGCCACACCATCGAGGCAGCGGCCGACACCCTGATGGCGGAGAACCTCGCGGTCGTCGAGCGGCTGCGCGAGCGAGCCCCGGACGATGACCTGCGTGTGGCGCTTGCGGACCTGGCCCAGCGGCTGCTGCGGATCTGCTGCGGTGAACGCGCCCGCGCGCTGCGCTGGTTGACCTACGCCCAGGTGGCGCGATTCCCCGACCTGATCGAGACCGTGCAGGAGCGCACCGCGCACCGTCCCCGCGCGGCGCTCGCCGATCGGCTGGCCCGCCTCTCGCTCGCCGGCCGCCTGCGCCCATGCGACCCGGAGCAGGCCGCCGAACACTTCTTCGCCCTGCTCACCGGCCCTTTGGAGTCCCGCTCCCGGCTGGGCACCCGTCGCGTCCCCGCCGCCGAGCTCCGCGTCATCGCGGATGCGGCCGTGGACGCCTTCCTGCGCGCGTACGGGAGCGACTGAGCGGTCTGTCGATGATGTCGGCTGCAGTTCGGGTACGAGGGGGCAGGGAGGGGCTGCCATGCCGAAGATCCTGCGCGTGAAGTTGACGTTTGATCAGGAACGTGAGGTGCGTGAGCGTCTGCGGGCGCGTGATCTCGCGCCGCATGCCCGGCTGCGTCTGGAGTGCATCCGGCTGACTGCGCGAGGTATGACCGTGCCCCAGGTTGCTGATCTGCTCGAATGTAACAACGTCACCGTGCGAGGTGCGGTCCACCGCTTCGAGGACGGTGGATTCGAAGCCCTGGCCGATGCCCCGCCCCCAAGCCGCCCGCCCTCGATCACCCGCGAGGACCGACAGGCCCTGGCCGCGTTGCTGGATGAGTCCGCGTGTCAGGGCCGTACCTGGACAGCCGCAGCACTGTGCGACTGGCTGCGGGCCGAACGCGGGGTGAGGGCCGGCGCGGCCTGGCTGACCGAGTTGCTCCACCGGGACGGGTTCCGGTGGAAACGAACGCGTGACACCCTGCGGCACAAGGCCGACCCCGTCCTCCAGCAGGCCGCGCGGGCCCAGCTGGAGGACTTACGGCCTTACGGCTGGCGGCGGATACCGGCGTAAGCGACTTGTACTTCCTCCACGAGAGCGGCTTCGCGCCGACCATGCCCACTGGATACACCTGGTCACGGGCAGGGTAGCGGGCCGTGGTGCCACGTGAGGACAAGAAGGGCCGGCGCGTGAACGTGCTGGGCGCCCTGTCCGTGGGACAGGGCGCCGGCCTGGTGTGGGAGAAGACCTGCGGCAAGATCGACGCGGCCATGCTGCTGGAGTTCGTGTGCACGAAGCTGGCTGGTCTGCCCGGCGGGGCTGCGGGACTGGAGGAACCGCCCGCGGGCTGGAAGCGTGCCCGTCCCTGCACCGTCGTCCTGGACAACGCCTCGGCGCACGTGGCCAGGGCGTTCAAAGGCCGCCTCGAGGAGTTGGCCGCTGTTGGTGTCGAACTCTTCTACCTGCCGCCCCGCAGCCCCGAGCTCAACGACATCGAGCGGATATGGCGCTCGGCGAAGTACGAGGACTACCCCGAGCGCGTTCACACCACCTCTGAGACAGTCGGCAACGCCGTCGACCAGGCTCTGGCCCGACAACGCACACGCATCAAAGGATCAGCGACGAACTTCACCAAAGCCGCTTAGCCCCCAGCCCCAGGCCCCAGGTGCCACGCCCGGGGTGCGTGCTGGCCAGCCTCGGTATGTGATGGGAGGGGAGAAGAGGCGAGAGGAGTACAGGGTGTCGGTCGCGAAGAAAGCTGCCGTGGTGGTGGGAGCCGTGGCCCTTGCCATTGCAGGCGGAACATCCGCCCAAGGCATCGGCGGCGTGTTGGGGAAGCCTCCTCGTGGCGGGAATACTGCTGAGCGGCGTTGGGCTGCTGGCCTGCGGATGAGAAGCCTAAGCCCACGGGGCTGATTCGTTGTTGGCAAGCAGCCGGTCCACGACATCCGTATCTCGCGTCTGACGTCACGGACCCGACGAACGGCCCGACCACGCCGGACCGCCGCCGCCTCTGACCCTTAACTCCGGGCGTGCATTCTTCACGGCGTTCGTTAACGTCTGCCCCCTCGTCTGGCCTCCGGGCCGGGCGAGGGGGCTTTGTCGTGCTCGAGGTCAGTGCAGGGCTTCGATGGCTTTCAGGATCAACGCCCGCGCCTCGGCCCCGTACACGGCCATGCCGCGCAGTTGTTCGAACGCCTTCAGATACAGCGCGATCTCCGAGGGCTGTGTGACCTGGACCCGCGCGGACAGCAGCTCCACCGACACAAGGGTGTCGTCGTAGACGTGGAACAGCTCCTGAGGCCATAGGACGCGCCCCCGCGTCGCGCTGGGGATGATCCCCAACGAGACAGCCGGAAGGGCCCCAGCGGTGAGCAGGTAACCAAGCTGCGCGGCCATCGCGTCCTCGTCGCCCAACTGGTAGCGGAGGACCCCCTCTTCGATCAGCATGACGAACCGGTGACCCGGCTGGTGGATGATCTGCGAGCGTTCGCGCTGTCCTGGGGAATCAAGCGTGAGCAGGCATTCGCCAAGAACTGGGCACACTTCGTTGAGCTGCCGCCGGTCACCCGGCCGAAGCCGCTCGTCTGGACGCCCGAACGGGTCGAGCACTGGAAACGGTCCGGCGCGAAGCCCGGTCCCGTCATGGTCTGGACGCCCGAGCAAACCGGCGCCTTCCTCGACTTCGTCCGAGACGACTGGCTGTACGACCTGTGGCACACCTTCATCTTCCTCGGCCCCCGACGCGGCGAAATGTGCGCCCTGCCATTGCAGGAAGTCAACCTCGCCGCTCTCTGGCTGCGCATCTCCGCCCAGATCGTTGAAGTGGCCTACCGGCTGTACGGTGAAGCGCCCAAAGCCGAGAGCGTCCGCACGCTGAACCTGAGCGATGAGTCGACCGAGGTACTGGGGCAAGGGCGAGCCAGGCGAGACAAGGCGCGCGCGGAGTGGGCCGCTGCAAAAGCCTGGGTCGAGTCGGACCGGTTCTTCACTCACGAGAACGGCGAAGGACTCCACCCGGACTGGGTGAGCCGCCGCTTCAAACGCCTGGTGGAGCTGTCCGGCCTACCTCCCGTGCGCCTTCATGACCTCAGGCACATCTCTGCCAGCCTGTCATTGCTACAAGGAAACGACATCAAGGTCGTCCAGGAGCGGCTGGGACACAGCTCGCGCCAAATCACCTCTGACACCTACACCAGCGTCCTTCCCGAGCTCGCACGACGCGAGACCGAGTCCATGACGTCCGCGATTCCACGCAGCGTGCCCTACAACGTGCTGAGGCAGCTCGAACTTCCGCAGAAGCTCTTCGACGACGGCATGATCGTCGTCCACGCCGACGCCGTCCGAGCCCGAGATGGCGCCTGGACGATCAGCGTGAAAGCCCGGCACGACGACCGCCCCCTCGGAAGGATCAAGACATCGGCCGCCAGCCAGGAGAGGGCGGCCCAGGCCGCGATCCAGTGGGTACGCGACCGTTGCAAGGAGGCCAGTCTGAGAATTCTGTCGGCGGCCAGGGTCAGCGGGCATCTCCCAGAGTCGGGGAAGCGCCTGCATCGTCTCGCCCGCTTCGTGATCGACAGCGGGGAGGAGACAGGGCTGGCCGGGTGGACTCCGGTCCCCGTCTCTCCGAGTGGTCCCGAGGCCAGCGAGCAAGATCAAGGGGCTGCGTAGGCCGTTCGCGGCCAAACCGGCGCCCTCCGGGCCCCTGTATGGTCCCTGGATCTTGGTCTGAACGGATGAACGGGAGTCCCCGCGTCGGCGCGGCAACTCCCGTTCTTGAGTCTTCGCAGGTCAGGATGGGTCTGCCCGCATAGTGCCCTGGTGGGGCGGGTGGGACTCGAACCCACGGCCGACGGATTATGAGTCCTTTTCGGATCTTCCGATCGCTCCCGGATCCTGCCTTGTTCTTCCCATAACCGCAGGTCAGATGCGCGAAGCGGTTCGGGCTGATCTTCGGCCTTCCTGATCCTTCCGAGTCCTTCCGTCCCCTGAGTGTCCCCTGGCGGTCCCCCGAGGGCGCTCCGGGAAGAACAGCCTGGGGACGTCCAGTTGCATCAACGCAGGTGGAGTTGCGGGGTAGTCGAGGCTTCGAACTCTCGCGCAGCGGAGTTCCATACCGGCGAAGCGGGGCTCTCGCCCCCTGTGCCCGGGGTGGAGCCGAGCGGATTCTTGCAGGTCAGCCGCCGTACCCCAGCGTATGCGTTCCCCGTTCATGTCGCCTCCGTGCCGTCGAGTTCGGGGAGCACTGAGCGGTCCTCGGTGCTTCGCTGTCGAGCGCGAGTGCGCATCGGCGCTCCGACCGGGTGCTCCTCAAGGGAGGGAGCTCCCAGCACCCGGTCGGTGCGCGCACATCAGACGGTCGCGGCCAACCAGCCGATGGTTTCGGTGGTGTGCTTGCCGTCGCTCTTGGCGGTGCCGGCATACACCTCGTTCAGGCGGATGAGGAAGCCCGTGTTGGTGACGTCATGAATGCGGATGCCGGGTGTCTCTGGACCGTTGAAGGTCTGGGTCAGCGGGAGGACAACGACGTTGGAACCCGCCGGAAACGGGGTGGGGAAGGTGACGCGCGTGAAGGTCGAGGTGTTACCGCCAGTCGTCTCGATCGCATTGTCCGAGTTCAGGTCGATCTTGCCGGTCTGGATGAAGCTCATCGTCAACTTCTTTCGTTAGCAGCCTGGTTGCTCGGCCGTCCACGACGGCCGACAGGACACTCGTCACGAAATGGGCTTTGTATGCCGAAGTCCCACAAACGAGTGATCACCTTTCAGACAGCGCGGCCGTGCGCATCTCAATTGGCCTTGGAAGTTCGTTCGGATCGCTGGGCGGACCAAAGGAAGATGCCCTGTTCCAGAACTGGGGCAGGTAGGCGGTATGGCAAGTGACAGCGCCCGAGCTGGGGTGGCCCCGGCGAGGTTGCCGGGGCCACCGTGGTGGTCATCAGAGGGTGTCGAGATCCGCTCGGCTCGCGGCGAATCGCGCCGCGGCGTTCCGGAATGCCGCCAGGAGCGCGGCAGGGTCACACCGGGTTCGGATGCCGTCGAGCAGGATCTTGGCGAGATCGTAGCCGGGGTCGATGTCGAGGGCGTCCGCAAAGGCGTGGGCGGCGGTGATGGTGTCGTCCTGTCGCCAGGCGACCCAGCCGAGGAGGGTGAGGAGCGGCGGGGCCTTGTCGGTGTGCGGCGGTACGCAGCGTCGGGCGAGGTAGCCCCAGAGCTGCCGTTCGTAGGAGAGACCACTCTCCTCGCCGGTGGACAATGCGGCGTCTCGAGTTTCCGGGTCTTGTAGGCCGAGGATGATGCGCGCGGCGATCTCGTCCATGAGCTGAGGTCGGCCGTTGCGGAAGTCGGTCAGGGCTCCGTCGATGATGTCGACGGTGCTGTGGCGGGCGTGGATCTTCTGGTCTTCGGTGAGGGCCTGGGGCAGGTAGCTGGCGGTGGCTACGTCGAGGGCTTCGCGGTAGCGCGCCGCGTTGGTGGGGCTGTACTCGCTGGCGATTTGGACGGCGTGCTGGAGGTACGTCGCGTGGTGGGCACTGCCCTCGCGGGCGGAGGCGAGCCATTCTCGGGGGTCTTCGCCGTCGACGGTGCCGAGATGTATGCCGGTGGCCAGCTCGTAGTCGGGGTCGGTGGTGATGGCATCGCGCAGGGCGAGCCGGGCTGCGATGAGGTCGCCTTGCCGCCACGCGACGAAGGCGAAGAGCGTCAAGATGCGGACGGCCTCCTGCGTAAAGGGGGCGGCGGAAGCGGCACTGACGTGCCAGGCCATTGGGCGTACCAGCCCACCTGACGGACGTGGCCGAATACCTCCCGGCATATGTCGGGCAGCTCTGCGAAGCACAAGGGTCTGGCGCGCTTGACCAGCCCAACCGCACCTGTTTCCACGGTCGCCGTGATCTCGGCCGTCACGGTCTGACCCCCATCTCGCCGAGGCCGTAGAGACGCAGTCCTTCTCCAAGGAAGGGGCGAAGGACACGGGCGCTGGGCAGTTCCAGTGGGGCCCGTTCAGTGGGGTGCCAAGGTGGAGTGTCCCAGCGGGCCCCGATCGTCGGAGGCAGGATGATCCGCGCATCCCGTCCAGCCGTGACCTGGACGCTTGGGAGCATGGAGGCACACGGTCCGGTACCGCGCGCGGCCAGAAAGGTGCCCGTGTCGCCGTGCAGGAGGCAGGGCACGACCTTCCCTTTCCGGTCGAGCCTGACGAGCGCCTCCGTAGCGGCTTTGCGCGGGACGGACACGGCGTCGAACTCAGCGCAGGCAGCCAGCACAACGGTGCTGGCATTGTGGACGAAGGCGTCTTCAACTTCGCCGGGCCGCACCGGTTCCGTGCCGACGAACAGGCGCCAGCCGAGAACATCCGTGTACGCGTGCACCAGGGCATAGCCATCACGGGACTTGGGGGGCCACACATAGGTCGTCATCAACGTGGCCTCCGAACTGAGACACCGTGGTGGAGGAGGGACTTGGCCTCGTTATGACCATCCACCACCATGCGTTTCCGTCCGTTCCCGAGCTCCATCAGACCGCGTCGGTGGCGAGCTGCACGCTGGATCTGCGGCTTCACGGAAGACTCCCTGATTTCCATGTTCGTGGTTGATCGAGCACTCTGAGCGATGAGGGGCCCAGGTTGCCCCTGCTCGGCGTGGCCTCACCATGACTTGGGAGGTGGCCTTTGGGGTTCTTCCGGGTGAGCGAGGTGGCCTATCTATAGCTTTGGCGTGGCTTCTCAACAACGCTGGTTGCAGGAGAGCGAGCGCGCGGTATCCCCTTCACCAGGAGGGATTGATCCGCAGGAGCGGCCGCAGCACTGCGGCGCATCCACTGGGGGTGGCATGAACGAAGCACCGAGGACGCTGCTGAAGCTGCTGGTCACTCAACGACGGATGACCTACGCCACCTTCGAGACGCTGTTCAATGAAACAGCCGACAAGGTCGTCAAGAAGGGGACAAGCAACCCGACCTGTGGTGAAACACAGTTCAGGCGTTGGACGGCTGGGAAGCTGAAGGGCTTACCGACCGCCGACACCTGTCTCGTCCTTGAGGCGATGTTCCCCGGATACGACGTCGAAGCCCTCTTCGGCCCCCCACCTGCGACAAGCCCCCAGGTACCCGCGTTCGACCTGGAAGAGCAGATCCTCATGACGGCACGTGAAGCCCACGAAGACGCTGACAGCACCGCCACGGCGTCGATTTCCAACACCACCATCGACCAGCTCCGCGATCGGATAGGAACTCTCGCACAGGAGTACCACGCCCGCCCGGCACTCACCGTGTTCAGTCAGGCCGAGGAACTTCGACAGGACGCAGAGCGGCACCGCGATCGCACGCAGATTCCGGTGCAGCAGCAAGAGCTACTGATCTTGTGCGGCCAAGCAGTGGCCTTGCTTTCGGCAGCCGCCTTCAACCTCGGCTCTCTATCCGGAGCCAGGCGTTTGGCGCGTACGGCCGCACTGTACGGAGAGAGCGCACGGTTCACCCCACTACAAGCCTTTGCGGACGGCTCTCTGGCGTATATCGCCTATCATGCCGGCGAGCCAACGGAGGCTATCGTCAAAGCCCGTAGTGCTCTGTCGCATGGCGGGCTCGGCGACGTCGCAAAGCGCCGTCTCCTGGCCATTCAGGCCCGAGCCCTCGGACACCTGGGCGACGTGGAGTCTGCACAGCGGGCAATCCAACAGTCTGAGGAGACCGGCCTCGGCCACCGCGACGACCTGCACGACGGCGTAGGCGGCGAGTTCGGCTTTCCCGATGAACGGCTGGCCATGTCGAACAGTTCAACAGCACTCCTGATCGGCAACGGAGCACAGGCCGAGGCCACGGCCCGCCGGGCGCTGGCGCTGCTCTCGGAGAAGCACCCCACAAGCCGGGCCGCGCACGTCCTCGGCAGTGCGGCCGCCGACCTTGCACTGGCGCGTCTCATCTCCGGAGACGTCGATGGCGCCGCTGAGGCCCTTGAGCCCATCTGGGCTATCCCCGGGGACCACCGCATCACGGGCATCTTGGTGCGCGCCGCCCAGGTCCGTCGCTACCTGTCCCAGCCCGTTTTCCACGGTGCTCATCTGCCCACGCAGCTCCGCGAGCGCATCGAGGACTTCACCCGCGCATCGGCGCCATACCAGCTCGGGAACCACCAGCTGGCTGTCGAAGCCTGATCAGAGCGAGGCGAGAATCCTCCCCTCCTTCTCCGGCGCGATCCCGTGTTCTGCCCACCGCGGGTGGTCCACGGGACGCCCGTCGGCGGCCCACCACTGCCACGTATCGCGCACCGTTTCGGCGATCGGCCGACAACGCAACCCAGCTTCCACGGCACGCTGAGAATCCACCGACCACACTCCAGCGTGCGTTCGCCACAGCGGCATCTCGGTCCACTGCTTTACACCGTGCTTGGCCAGCACAGTGGGCTCAACCCACACGGGCGTGCCGTTACCCCCGGTTGTGTGCAGACACTCGTGGACGAAGTCGCCGAATGCGATGCCGTCCGGGTGAGTCACATTGAAACCTCCGCTGACCGAACCGGCAGCCTGAAGCAGCGTGAAGTCCGCGACATCACGAACGTCGACAGGCTGAATTCGCTGCTCAGCCGGGGCTGGCGCCAAGATGCTCCCGCCCCGCTTGGCGCGCTCCAGCCACCAGGGCAGTCGGCCGATGTACTCCCCGGGACCCAAGATCACTCCGGGCCGCAGGAACACGGCAGCATCGCCGAAGACTTGCACCACGGCGCGCTCCCCACCGGCCTTCTGAAAGCCGTACTTGGTGGGGCTCCCGTCCTCGCCCGTGTAGCCGAATGACTCGTCGGCATCGGCGGGGCACTTAAGCAGTGTCGACTCTTCGGTCAGCGCCTCGTGTGGCCACCCCTCGTACACGGACACAGTGGAAATGTGCACCCAGCGTCGGGCCTGGCGAGCCAAAGACGTTGCGCTCAAGAGCACGTCACGCGGGGGAAGCTCCGAGCTGGATGTGTCGATAACCGCGTCCCACGGCCCTCGCTGAGCCAACTTCAGCAGATCTTCGGGCACCGTTCGGTCGCCATGCACGGCCTCAACGCCCGGCACGTCGGCCCCTGACCGGCCCCGATTGAAGGTCGTGACCTCGTACCCCTGCGACAGGGCGCTCTGCACGATGGCTTTACCCAGGAACCACGTTCCGCCAATGACCAGAATCCTCATGTGCTGATCCTGCCCAGCTGGCTCGGCAGTGGATAGTCCTGTCCACAGAACGGTGCACCAACGATCGACTCATGGATGCGGGTAGCCGCCGAACCTTCCCTATCCCCCGCTCGTCGATCCGACTTCTGCCTGAACAGCACCGATCTACCGGTACCGACGTGTCGGCACTATGAATGACGTCGCCAGAGCGTTCCCCTCCTCACTCTCACTTTCAGGGTCCTCGGGAGCCGAAGCCTGACGTACGCCGTCGATCTGCCGCTCGATGCCGCGCAGGTTCTCTTGCAGGTCCATGGTCACAACACCGTCGACGGTCACTTTCAGCGGGTCGGCGAGCAACTTCGCTCTCCGCTCCCCCAGCACCTCCAGTGCCACCGCACGAGCCGACCGCAGCCGGAAGAACCGGCGCTCCAGGTCGGCTGGGTCCGTATCCGGTCCGAGCTGCGCCAGCAGCCACGACCGCTGGAACTCATCCACCAGTGCCCTTCCTCTTGTACGGGAACGGCCCGCCACCGAGGCGTTCCCGGTGGCGGACCGTAGGTCACGGCGACGTCGAAGCGGATCGCGAGCGGCGTGGCGGCGCCTTCTTCGAACTGCCTCCGCCTGCGTCCTCCGGCTCCGGGTCTACCGTCTTCTCTGCGGTCGGGTCCGGCTCGCCGACCGCGATCGGCAGCGGCCCGCGCCCCTCAGGCGGAACTTCCCACGCGTCGTGGTGGGTCACCAGGGCGGCGAGGCGGGGGGCGGGCTCCTCGCCGGGCAGGAGGATCAGCTCCTCGCGCGTAGCCGGATCCTGCACGTACACGGCGGCTTTCAGTCGAGGCACCGGCATCACAGGACCTTCGCCACGATGTGCGCGTCCGGGGTGTGCATGACCGGCATGCCGACCGCCGCGCCCTTGGTGTAGATCTGCACCGGGTCGTCCTGGACCCCGCGGGTGATGATGATGCCCGGCGCGTCCTCGCGGACGATCTCCGGGTTCGTGCCCCGCGAGAGCACCAGCGCCTCGGCCGTCACCCCGATCTGGGTCTGCGCCCACTTCTCCCGGTCCGGCGGGATCAGGCACCACAGATCCTCCGGCAGCACCTTGCGTGGCTTGCCGTCCACCCGCACCTGCGCCTTGTAGAACGTGATCGGCGGCAGCGAGTAGTTACCGCGCACCACGTTGATCTGCTGCGGGGTGAGCGTCGCCGTTGGCGTCGTGGACGGGTTCACCGACCCGTAGTAGGCCGCCCGGTAGGCGTTGTTCGCCGCGAGGTAGGAGAACGCCTTCCGGCTGGTGACCACCAGCTCCGGTTCCGGCGCGCCGACGTCGTCCAGGTGCTGGATCCACCGGAGCTCATCGGCGATCGGGTCCGATGCCGGGTCCCACCACGGCCGTTGCGCGACCGGCATGTTCGCCGCGGGGACGTTCCAGTCGACCTCCAGCGTCAGCCCGTTCTCCTGCACCAGCGAAAACTTCCCGTCCGCCAGCACGTCGCCGGCCGCCATCTCCAGGCGTGACTGGATCGCCTCCACGTGCCGCTCGACATCGTCGTACAGCAGCTCGATCAGCCGGTCCTGGTCCGAGCCGTGCGAGGCTTCCAGCAGGATCTGTTCCTGCTCGGAGACCATCAGCTTTTGCCCCAGCGCGGGCAGCGCCCCCTCACGGGAGGTCTGCCACGCCTCACGGGTGGCGAACGGCACGCTCGCATTGAACGCCCGGTACTTCGCCACATTGACGTACCGCCCCGAGTCCTTCACCCGCCACTTGACCTCCCGCAGCACCAGCGTCGGGAAGATCTTCTGTGTGAGGAGGAAGTCCTTCGGAGAAGGGATCGCCCGCGCGAACGCTGTCAGATCGACAACGCCCACGTCTTTCAACAGGTCCTGAATCGACACAGGTCAGGCCCCGCTCACACGAACCGGATCAGCGCGGCCCGCGGGTGCCAGGTCAGCTGCGACAGGTCGATACCGCCGGGCACCTTGGACGCCTTGACCGCCCCGTGCCACAGCAGCGCGGCCGGAACCCGCGTCTGCCCCGGCGCGAACGGCGCCTCGGCGATCACGAAGCCACGCAGCACCTGGCGGCCACAGTGCGCCTCGGGGTCATACGGCCCGTACAGGCCCGACTCGGTGACCTTACCGACCGGCACACCCGAGAAGACCCGGCCGTACGGGTCGCAGCACTCACCGCACTCGTAGTGCACCCCTTCGGTGAACAGCGGCAGGTCGAGGGTGATCGTGTCGGTCTGATCGGTGCCGTGCAGCGACGCCAGCCACTCCCGGTTGGCAGTCAGGTACTGCGAGGACTCAACGGGCTGAATGGACATGCTCTGTCTCCATTGGACGATGCGGTCAGCTTCCGCACACCGCCCGCCAGGGCAGTGCCGTCCACGGGGAGAAGGGGCGTGGTCCCCTGTACGTGCTACCGATCAGCTCGTGGCGTCGCTGAACTCCGGTATGAGGCCACGGCGCCGGGCCATCTCCAGCCCAGCCGAGCCCGGCTTCTGCCGGGGCGCTGTCCGCGACGGGGCTCGTCCGGCCGGAGCGCCCGCCGGGGCCGCCGGCACCGGGCTGCGCACCTCGCCGAACAGCTCCGGTCGTCGGGAACGCAGGGCCTCGGCCGCCGCCTGGATCTGCGCATCGTCGGCTTCCTCGTCATCGACGGCCAGCAGCCGCTCAGCGTCGGTGAGGTCGTCGCCATCCGCGCCCAGCGCCACCAGCGCCGCCCGGCGGATCGCCGCACGCTCCCGCTCAGCGGCCAGCTCCTCACGACGTGCGGCCTGCAACTCCCGTTCGGCCGCCGCCTGCTCCCGCCGCTCGACCTCCGACAGCGCGGCCTGCTCAGCCTCCCGCTGCTCGGTGACGAACTCCGTCAACGCCTTCGGGGTATCGAACCCCAGCGTCGAGAGCAGCCGCTTGATCGCAGCACGTTCCCCCTGAGCCTTCTCCCGCGTGAGCATCTTGCCCAAGCGGTCCTGGGTGACGTTGACCTGCTGCTCCTGGCCGCCTTCCTCGGCGTCGTCCAGGCGCTCGTTCATCTCGTCCTCAGACGAGGCCCCGAGAATCGGAAAGATCGGCTGCCCGTCACGGCGGTGGCCGACAGGGCGGCGAGGCGGTAGGGGCCGGACCATACGTCTCCTCCAGGTGCGCGCCCCCGCGCTGCCGATCAGTGTAGCCACCCGCTCGGACACCGTCCGAAGCACATTCTCGTCTGTTCGGCCGACCGCCCTGGCACCTCAGTCGGGGATTGTTGTCTGAGCTGGTCCACTGACTGTCTTGGCGTGTGCTCGCCGGTAGGTCAAGGGCGGCACGCCAATGGTGCGCCGGAACGCGGTGCTGAATGAGTTCGGCGAGGCGTAGCCGAGCCGTGCGGCGAGTGCGTCGACGCTGGTGTCCGTGTGCCGGAGGGCGCGCTCGGCCAGCACGATGCGCCAGCGACGGAGATAGACCAAAGGGGGGAGTCCGCTTGTTCGCCGAAAGCTTTCCGCGAACGTGGTCCGGGACATCGTGGCCGCTCGCGCGAGCTGCTCCAGCCGCCAGGGGTGTCCTGGGTCGTCATGCATGAGCTGCACAGCGGGCCGCAGTTGCTCGTTCGAGAGCAGCCTGAGCCACCCTGGGGAGAGCCCGGCCTGATCGGCGTACGCGCGCAGAACCTCCAGCACGAGGAGTTGCGCGTACTGCGAGACAGCGAACCCGGAGCCGACGTCACCGCCGGAGAACTCCTGGAGCAGCAGATCCAGAACAGTGCGCAGCCGACTTGCCCCAGGCGCCGAGCCACGGATGTGGCCGACAGGGGGCAGTACCGAGTGCAACAGCTCGCGCCCCCGAGGACCCAACTGGACGTGCCCGCCAACGACCACGTCCGGCTGACTCGCAGGGTCGAGAGGAAGCCTGGTCCACCCCACCGGAGGGGCGATCTCCCGTGCGGACTCCCGCTGTGCGCCGCTACGGAGTGCGAGCCAGGAGCGACGGCCCAGGACAGCGACGTCGCCCTCCGCCAGGTGCGCCGAGACTCCGCCGTCAGCTCGCAGGTGCGCCTGCCCACGCAGCACCGCGACGATCTTCACATCGTCGCTGACCTCGCCGGAGGACACCCATGGCGCGCATGCGGCAATCCCGCCGGAGATCACGCCATGAATCTCGACGTGCCGAAAGACGTCCGACAGGAGGTCATCGGGCACCATCGTGCGCTCGCCGGTACCTACCATCCCAACGGCTTGCCGTCTCGGAAGAAGCCGCCTCGCGGGCCGTCGTCGGGCAGCGTCGCCGCCCAGACGATCCCCGGCGCGCTCTCCTCGACCGGCCGTGCTCCCCGTGCCTCCGCACCGGGCACGGTGGCCGTGACATCGGGGCACACCGCATTGACCACGACCGGAGTGTCGGCGAGCCCGGCTGCGAGAGCGGAAGTCAGGGCGTTCACCGCCGCTTTCCCGATCGCGTGGCTGGCGTACGCCCCGCCGGCTGAGGCCAGCCCGTAGCGATCGTCGGAGTGAGAGCCCGCACCCGAGCTGACGATCACGACCCGCGGCCCGGGCGCGCGCCGCAGCAGCGGAAGAGCACTGATCGTCAAACGCCACGTGCCGAAAAGGTCCACCTGCACCACTCTCGCGGCGGACTCCAGGTCGACGCTCGTCACCGTCTCGTCGTGGTCGGGGTGCGCTGCCGCGTTGTTGACGAGGATATCGAGTCGGCCCTTCGTCTCTTCGACAGTGCGGAGGACCAGATCCACTGACGTTTGGTCGGTGATGTCGAGCGGCACCGGCAGCGCACTGACCCTGTCGAGTCCGCGCACGGCCGCCGCGGCCTTGCCGGGGTCACGCGCTCCGACGAGCACATCGATCCCACGCTGCGCGAGTTGTCTGGCGACCTCCAACCCGATCCCGTGTGCCGCGCCGGTCACCAGGGCAACCGTCCCGTCGCGGGAAATCGTTTCGCTGACCAGGGCATCCGAACGATGCTTTTCCGTCATAGCTCCAGGATGACGCGAGCACCCTGCGACCGCCATCGCCGCGAGTCCGGACTTCCTTCGCATCCGTACAGACGCCCCGAAAGGAGCCGGCCCTCGCCGAAGCCACGGAAGTCGTCCGGGAACGCCACGCGATCAAAGCCCCACCGGCGACTCGGAGTCCGGGCCTACCTCACGGCGCCCGAACCCACCGGCTCCCGCTCGCTCTCCTTCTTCACCGGCCTCCGCTCCTCGGCCCCGGCCGCGCCCGGACCGGCGTCATCCTCCCGGCCCTCCTCATCCTCGTCACGCCCCCGACGCGCCGCCGCCTCCGCCATCCGCACCTCGGCCTCCTGCTGCGACTTCGCCCGGATGCGCTCCACCTCCTGCGAGGCGTCCTTGATCGGGTACCCAGCCTCCAGCAGCATCGTCACCGCCGTCTCCAACGACAGCACCCTGCCTCCGTACGCCTTGACAACCTCCTCCAACACCGCGCCCCGGTCCGTCGGCGTGTGTGGTGCCCACGCCAGCCGCGCCGACAGCGTCTCCCCCGCCATCCAGCCCTCCGCCCGACCGGCCTGGTACAACCGCTGAACCATCTTGAACAACAACCGGTACTTGTGCTCCCGCGCCAGCCGCATCATGCCGATCAGCGCGTCCAGCGGCCCCAGCGCCAGCTTCAGCGCGTACCCCGACGGCACCTCCGTGGCGTCCAGCGTGCCGAGCCCGGCCGCCGTCACCCGCGAGTTGGCCGCGATCCGCTCCAGCAGGTGATCCACCCGCGCCCGCAGCTCGGCCAGCTGCGGCGACGTGTCCAGCGCGTCCATCCGCCCGGTCTCACCGAGCTGCCACACCGCACCGGCCTTCACCTCAAGCTCCTGTGGCCTGCCTGTCTCCCGGTCCACCGGCAGCCGCGCCCCCGCGAGCCCGATGATCGGCGTGCCCGTCGTCGCCGACGCCGCCGAGCTGTCCGAGTCAGTGGCCGCGAGCTCATCGAGCACCTGCAGAACGCGCGCGAGGACCGACCGGCCCCAGTGCTCCCCGCCGTCCGGGATCGTGTTCGCGATGTGCACCACCGGCACGAAGTCGATCATCAGATCCAACCGATTCAGCTCCGTGCCGTCCGGCCGTACCCGGTAGGCAGCTTTGTCCATCGGCAGCCGGTCCAGCGCCTCGCCGTTCTTCAGGTCCTCCAGCAGCCACTCCGCGTCCGTGAGGTAGCACGTCACGTTCGACGTCCGGCCCGGCTCCCACGGGTACGACCGCCCACCAGTCTCCGTCCCGTCGTCGCTGTCCTCGAAGATCGGGCCCAGCTCGTACGTCACCCGACGCACCCTGGCCTTCAGCCCGGCATCGTCGTCCGCCGGCAGATCCCACGCCAGGTGAACCTTGCGCGGGAAGTCGTCGTCCTCGTCCTCCCACTGAGGGAAGAAGAACCCCGGATCGTAGACCCGCAGCGTTGGGCGCTGCTTCTCTGGGTTCCACGCCAGCGCCATGACGCTGTCCCCAAGGAGCACTGCCGCTCGCTCCGCCTGCTGGACCCGGAACGTCAGCAGCTCCTTGTCCGCCCACTTCCGCAGCCGCTCCTGCACCGCGGCGGCCTCCGCCGCACCCGGTGTCGGCGTCTCCTCGTCGGCGTGTTCCGCGCCCTCGACCGCCACCTTCTGCTCCGAGCCCAGGAGGTAGCCGAGGGCCGTATCCACCAAGGTCGCAGCGTCACCCAGCTCCCGCCGCTCCAGCGCGCCTGCATCACCACCGACCGCCGCGAGCTCTCGGCACTCATCGCTGTACGAGACGAAGGCGATCAACTCACGGAAAACGAGCTCGTCTCCCTCGCCTTCCTGCTCCTGATGGCCGGGAGCGAGAACGCCCAGCACCTGATCAGTGCCGGCCTGGTCACCCTTCTCCGGCACCCGGGACAGGTCGCAGAGCTGCGCGCTGAGCCCGGCCTGCTGCCCGAAGCCGTCGAGGAGCTGCTGCGCTACGCGCACCCGAACCAGATGGCCATTCGGCGCTTCCCCACCGAACCCATAGAGATCGGCGGCACACAGATCCCCGCAGGGGACACCGTCATGCTCTGCCTGGCCTCCGCGCACAGGGACCCTGAGCGATACCCCTCACCGGATGAGTTCGACATCCGCCGCGAGGACAAGGCCCACCTGGCCCTCGGCCAGGGCATGCACTACTGCCTTGGTGCACCGCTGGCTCGTATGGAGATCCAGATCGCCCTCCATACGTTGCTTCACCGGTTCCCCCAGTTGGATCTCGCCGTTCCTCCACAGCAGTTGCAGTGGCGTGCCTCGTTCCGCTCACGCGCGCTCAAGGCGGTCCCCGTCACCCTGCGGTGACGGCGGTATCCCTTTGAGAGGGGTTCCACTTCCGCCACGTCAGCGCAACGCGATCCCCGTCCACGGTGCGCGACCCTCGTGCGGCAGCCGGATAGACCGTTATCCGCTCCAGCATGAGGGTCAGCACACCCTGCTTCGATACCAGCGGGGCATGCTTCCACCACCGGACCAGGTCCGGTACGTCCCCCACCGGCACGTGCTGAACCTGCTCGAGGAAGCGGGCCTGAGTGGCGTTCTCCCGGATCTGATGGGTCAACTGCTTGTCAGCGGCGCGGAAGGCGCTCAGGGACAGCTCCGGCGAGCGAGCGTAGCTCTCGCCGAGCTCCTTCTGCCGCGCCTTGTCGGCCTTCACCTGGGCACGCAGCTCGGCTGCCTCTGCCAGGATCTCATCACGCGCCTGCCCGATCAGGACACTGACCTCCGGCTTGGCCAGCTCAGCCAGTACGTGCTCAGCGACGTAGGTCTCGAACAGGTCAGCGTTGATGCGGACCTTGCCGCAGCCGCCCGGGTGCTGCGGCCTGTTCGGGAGACAGCGATACCCCCGGCTCCCGCTGTTCGCGGGGGATGAGCCGACCACGCCGCCGCACAGGCCGCAATCGGCAAGTTCGCCCGGCATGAGGTATTCACGTTGTTCAGCCCGACGATGGGTCGGATCGTTCTTCGGCCGCATGGCCCGGATGGCTTTGAACACCTCGGGCGGGATGATGCGCGGTCCCCCTGAGTCCACCAGGTTGCCGTCCGCCTCCTCAACGAGCCCGGCGATCGCCGGGTGGTCGAGGACATTCGCCAGAACCGACGGCCGCCAAAGACCTCCCCGGGTTGTCCGGTAGCCCTCGGCGTTCATCCACTCGGTGATCGCTTCAAAGGTCTGCTTCTGGTAGCGGCGGCTAGCGGCCTGCCGCAAGGGCGCGGCCTCGCTCTCGCGCACCCTCTCGTGCGCCATGTCGTCGAACCCATATAGCCGAGGCATGCCCTGGACTCCTTGACCTAGCCGAACCCCCTTACCACACCAAGTTTACCGAAGATAGGTCACACTGTTGCAAAACAACAACACACCTCAAATCTGCGCCTTACCCGTGCTCAGCCTGGTACCTCCACGCCGAGGATCTTCCACAGCTCTGCCGTCGGCACACGAATCGTGCCACCGAGGGTGAGCGTCCGAACCGGGAACCGTCCTGACCGGATCAGTTCATACGCCTTGTCGCGGCCGATCCCGAGGGCCCGGCCAGCAGTTGTCACGTTCACCGTGGCCGGAAGAGCCAGCAGCTCCTCCAGTCCCATCGCTCCGGACGGAGCCTGTTCGCCTGCCTCCTGAGCAGCCATGTCGTTGGTCGCATCCTCCCCCGCGCCAACTTGCGCACGACTTTACAACAGTGTCCGACAGCCCCAGCAAGATGAAGAAAGATCACACCGGACTCGTACGGACACGTACGCACAAGCAAAGCGGGCTGTGGGGCAGTCGGCAGCAGGGGGTCAGATGTTCTCGCCGAGCTACTACCGGCGATGCCAGTGCAAAGGACCACTCAAGGACGAGGAGGGCAACCCGGTCCTCGACGCCGATGGTGCACCGAAGATCGGGGACATCGGGCTGACGTGCCCGAAGCTCGGCAAGGGCCACGGCACTTGGTACTTCTACTTCGAGGCCGAGCGCGGCGCGGGCAACAAACGTGCACGAGTGCGCCGCGGCGGCTTCGCCAAGCTGGATGACGCCAAGAAGAAGGCAAAGGAACTCTACGACGCCGCCACCGCCGGCACCGACGTGCTCTCCGACGAAACGTGCGGAGACTTCTTCCTCCGGTGGATCAAGGCGAAGAAGTCTCTCGCCCGCACCACCCGCCACGGCTACGAGGAGCACATCAACCTCTACCTCCTCCCTCACCTCGGCCACATCAAGCGCCGTGACCTCAAGGTCCGGCACCTCGACAAGATGTACGACGCGATCGAGAAGGAGAACGCCGAGCGGATCCTCCACCGCCTCCGCGTCGATCAGCTCCAGAAGGAACGCGACGAAGCACACCGGGCCTGGGTGAAGGCGGCCGGGAAGAAGGAGGAGCGCCGCACCGCCCGCAGAGCGTTCCTCGACGCTAACGCGGCCCTGCGCGAGGGCAAGAAGGGGTTGCGGAAGGTCACCTCCGCCGCCACCATGCACCGCATCAACGACACCCTCAGCTCGGCGCTGTCCTGGGGAATCAAGCGCGAGCAGGCATTCGCCAAGAACTGGGCACACTTCGTTGAGCTGCCGCCGGTCACCCGGCCGAAGCCGCTCGTCTGGACGCCCGAGCGCATCGAGCACTGGAAGCGCACCGGCGAGAAGCCCGGCCCGGTCATGGTCTGGACACCGGAGCTAACGGGTCAGTTCCTCGACTTCGTCAAGGGCGACTGGCTCTACGAGCTGTGGCACAGCTTCATCTTCCTCGGCCCCCGGCGCGGCGAGATGGCCGCGCTGCCCTGGGCAGAGGTCAGCACCGATGCCCTCTGGCTGCGGATCTCCCAGCAGATCGTGGAGGTGGCGTACGAGCTGTACGGCGAAGCGCCGAAGGCCGACAGCGTCCGCACCCTCTCCCTGAGCCTGGAATCCGGCGACAACCTGGTCAGCTTCCGGGCGAAGCAGGAGCAGAAGCGCCAGGAGTGGGGAGACGCCTACATCGAGACCGGCCGCGTGTGGACGCACGAGAACGGCGAGGCGCTGCACCCCGACTGGATCTCCCGCCGCTTCACCCGCCTCGTGGAGCTGTCCGGCTTGCCGCCGGTCCGCCTGCACGACCTGCGCCATCTCGCCGCCACCCTGTCCCTCCTCGCCGGTACCGACATCAAGGTGGTCCAGGAGAAGCTGGGGCACTCCTCGCGCCAGATCACCTCCGACACCTACACCAGCGTGCTGCCCGAGATGATGCGGGCCGAGGCCGAGTCGGTCATGGCCGTCGTCCCCCGCGACGTGCCCTTCCAGGTCCGCGCCCCGCTTACAATCCCCGAAACCGCCTGGCAGGGCGACATCGCCATCTTCTTCGTCCACGGCGCACGGCATCCAGGTGACACCTGGGCCGTTGGAGCGCAGTCCCAACCCGACTCCGATCTCCTCGGCATGATCACTCTGGCCGGGCGGGGCCAGGACGACGCCGCCAACGCGGCCGTGAAGTGGATACGGGATCACTGCACCGCGAACGACCTGGAGCTGGTCCGGGTCGAGAACTTCAACGACCGCTACCCCGAGGAACAGCGAGCGGACTTCTCGCTCACGCGCTTCACCATCGCCCGGTCCGAGTCCCCGGGCCTGGACGGCTGGGCGCTGCCGACCGGCTTGCCACCCACAGCGGCCCGGACCGCCCGCCGGACCTCGAAGGGGCGTCGGAAGGCGGCGTGAGGGCCCCTCTGTCCCCTGAACCGGCCCCGTGTCCCCTGTGTGTCCCCTGGATCTTGGTCTGAACGGATGAACGGGAGTCCCCGCGTCAGCGTGGCGACTCCCGTTCTTATGTCTGCGCAGGTCAGGATGGGTCTGCCCGCGTAGTGCCCTGGTGGGGCGGGTGGGACTCGAACCCACGGCCGACGGATTATGAGTCCGCTGCTCTAACCGGCTGAGCTACCGCCCCGTAACGGCGCGTCGTACACATCCGCGCGCGCCGTCTGCCGCAGCATAGCCGCTCATACGATCTGCTGCTTCGGAGGGCCGATGCTGGAAGGCCCCCTGGCTGCGATCATGACGTAGATCACGTCCGGAGGGGGCCGGAAATGAAAAAGGACCCCACGAGGGGTCCTCCTCACCTGCTCCCCCGACTGGACTCGAACCAGTAACCCTCCGGTTAACAGCCGAATGCTCTGCCAATTGAGCTACAGGGGACCGAGCTCCCCCGACTGGACTCGAACCAGTAACCTGCCGGTTAACAGCCGGCTGCTCTGCCAATTGAGCTACAGGGGATTGCTTCGTGTGCCGCGACCGTGGCCCCGCCCGGATCTCCCGGACGGCGTGCGCTCGCTGCGACACATACATTAGCGCAAGCAGGGGGGTGCTCCGCCAATCGGTTCGCCGCGTCCACCCTCGGGCGAACCTCCGCCGATCCAGGGATGATCTTCTGGATGATCGTGGGTGATCTGCGGCGCGGGCGGGTAGACGTGCGGCACGACCCCGGGGTCCAGATGTGAAGGACAGCGAGAAGGGCAGGTCGATGCGCTACCGGCTGACGTTCATCACCGGGATGGCTGTGGGTTACGTACTGGGCACGCGAGCCGGCCGCGAGCGGTACGAGCAGTTGCGCGCGTGCGCGCAGAAGTTCGCACGGAACCCGGCCGTCCGCAATACCGCCGAATCGGCCGCGCAAGGAGGCCGGCATGCCGCCGTGCGGGCGCTGGACAAGGTCCGGCCGCTGCGCGAGAAGATCGGGCAGCGCGCCCCCCGCGCGGTGGGCGAGGACGACTGGGGCACCAGCAACACCTAGACCCGGCGGTGGCATGATCTGATCCATGGGGATAGTCGCCGGGTTGGACAGTTCGTCCGAGAGCACACGAATCGTCGTCTGTGACACCGATACGGGTGCCGTGATCAAACAGGGGTACGCCCCGCATCCGGTCGGCGGCAGCGGAGATGTGGACCCGCAGGCGTGGCTGATGTCGCTCGGCGAGGCCGCCGAGGGCGGGCTGCTCGAGGGGGTCCAGGCCATCGGCGTCTCGGCGCAGCAGCACGGGCTGCTGGCGCTGGACGCGGGCGGGGTGCTGGTGCGCCCCGCGCTGGTGGGCAATGACAAGCGCGCCCAGGCCGCGGGGGCCCGCGGCCCCCCCCCGCCCGGGTCGGGGCCCCGCCCGGGCCCCGGGGGGGCGGCCGGGGGCGCGCCCGCCCGCCCCCCGGCGGGGGGGGACGGGGCGGG
>NZ_JBHYVB010000002.1:153378-156486 GCF_042750115.1 Streptomyces sp. NPDC059455 | reverse complement strand
CGCCTGCCGCCGCGGGTGCGCTGTGGCGCTGGAGGTTGCCGGGCCGGCGCGCCCCCCGGGGGGGCGGCGCGGGGGGGGGGCGGGCCGCGCCCCCGGGCCACGGTCAGCCGGACGCGGTCAGCCGCGGGCGGCCAGCAGATGGTCCATGGCCAGCTGGTCGAGGCGTTCGAAGGCCATACCGCGCTCGGCGGCCGCCTCGACGTCGAAGTCCTCGAAGGCGGTGCGGTCCGCGAGCAGCGCCGCCGGGGTCTCGCCCTCGTCGAGGGTCGGCCGGCCCAACTGGTCCAGGCGCGAGGCGCGCAGCGCCTCCTGGACCTCCGGGTCGGCGCGGAAGGCGGCCGCGCGCTCCTTGAGGATGAGGTAGTTGCGCATACAGCCCGCGGCCGAGGCCCAGACGCCCGAGATGTCCTCGGTGCGCGGGGGTTTGAAGTCGAAGTGGCGCGGGCCCTCGTAGCCACCGGTCTCCAGCAGGTCGACCAGCCAGAAGGCGGCCCGCAGATCGCCCGCGCCGAACCGCAGGTCCTGGTCGTACTTGATGCCGTTCTGGCCGTTGAGGTCGATGTGGAAGAGCTTGCCCGCCCACAGCGCCTGCGCGATGCCGTGCGGGAAGTTCAGCCCGGCCATCTGCTCGTGGCCGACCTCCGGGTTGACCCCGTACAGCTCGGGCCGCTCCAGCCGCTCGATGAAGGCCAGGGCGTGGCCGACGGTGGGCAGCAGGATGTCGCCGCGCGGCTCGTTGGGCTTGGGCTCGATGGCGAAGCGCAGATCGTAGCCCTGCTCGGTGACATACGCGCCGAGCAGGTCGAACGCCTCCTTCATCCGGTCGAGCGCGGCGCGTACGTCCTTGGCCCCGCCGGACTCGGCGCCCTCGCGGCCGCCCCAGGCCACATAGGTCTTCGCGCCCAGCTCGACGGCGAGGTCGATGTTGCGCATGGTCTTGCGCAGCGCATAGCGGCGGACATCGCGGTCGTTGGCGGTGAAGGCGCCGTCCTTGAAGACCGGATGGGTGAAGAGGTTGGTGGTGGCCATGGGCACGGTCATCCCGGTGGCGTCCAGGGCCTGCCGGAAGCGCTTGATGTGCGATTCACGCTCGGTCTCCGAGGCCCCGAAGGGGATGAGGTCGTCGTCGTGGAAGGTGACGCCGTACGCGCCGAGTTCGGCGAGCCGGGTCACGGACTCCACGGGGTCGAGCGCCGGGCGGGTGGCGTCCCCGAACGGGTCCCGGCCCTGCCAGCCGACCGTCCACAGTCCGAAGGTGAACCTGTCCTCGGGGGTGGGGTTGTAGCTCATCGCGGCTCCCTCGCCTATTTCGTCATGGCGCTTTACAAATTAGTATGCGCGAGCATTCGGGGGAAGCCCTGTTTCACCCGCACACCGCACGACCCATGAACGCAAGGGAGAGCGCGAGATGGCAGCAGCAGCCGTGCCCGTGCCGCAAGGACCGCTCGTCGTCGGCGTGGACAGCTCCACGCAGTCGACCAAGGCGCTCGTCGTCGACTCCGCCACCGGTGCGGTCGTCGCCCGAGGACAAGCCCCGCACACCGTTGGCGGCGGCAGCGACGGCACCGGTAAGGAGTCCGTCCCCGAGCAGTGGTGGGAGGCGCTCACCGAAGCGCTCCGCCAGTGCGGGACCCCGGCCCGGGAGGCGACCGCGGTCTCCGTGGGCGGCCAGCAGCATGGCCTGGTCACACTGGACGCCTCCGGCCGCTCGGTGCGGCCCGCCCTGCTGTGGAACGATGTGCGCTCCGCGCCGCAGCGCGACCGGCTCATCGAGGAACTGGGCGGCCCCAAGGCGTGGGCCGAGCGGGTGGGCAGCGTGCCCGCGCCCGCCTTCACCATCACCAAGTGGGCCTGGCTCATGGAGAACGAACCGGAGGCGGCCCGCGCCACCGCGGCCGTCCGGCTCCCCCACGACTACCTCACCGAGCGGCTCACCGGCTACGGCACCACCGACCGCGGCGACGCCTCGGGCACCGGCTGGTGGGCCTCGGGCACCGAGTCCTACGACGAGGAGATCCTGGACCGGGTCGGGCTCACCCCAGAGCTGCTGCCGCGCGTGCTGCGCCACGGCGAGGCCGCCGGGACCGTACGGGAGCTGCCCGATCTGCCGCTGCCCACCGGCGCCCTGGTGGCCACCGGCACGGGCGACAACATGGCGGCCGCCCTGGGGCTCGGACTGCGCCCGGGGCAGCCGGTGCTGAGCCTGGGCACCTCCGGCACCGTCTACGCGGTCTCGGCCCACCGGCCCGCCGACCCCACCGGGGTGGTCGCGGGGTTCGCCGACACGCGTGACGCCTGGCTGCCGCTGGCGTGCACGCTCAACTGCACCCTCGCGGTCGACCGGATCGCGGCGCTGCTGGGCCGCGACCGGGAGGCGGTGGAGCCGGGCGGCTCGGCCGTGCTGCTGCCGTTCCTCGACGGCGAACGCACCCCTCATCTGCCGCACGCCTCGGGGCTACTGCACGGTCTGCGCCACAACACCACACCGGGGCAGGTGCTCCAGGCCGCCTACGACGGGGCCGTCTTCGCCCTGCTCACCGCGCTGGACCAGGTGCTGGACGCGGACGCGGCGCCGGACGCCCCGCTGCTGCTCATCGGCGGCGGGGCCAAGGGCACCGCCTGGCGGGAGACGGTCCGGCGGCTGAGCGGACGCCCGGTCCAGGTGCCCCGGGCCGAGGAACTGGTCGCACTCGGGGCCGCCGCGCAGGCCGCGGGGCTGGTGCTGGGCGAGGACCCGGCGGCGGTGGCGCGGCGCTGGTCGACCGCCGAAGGGCCGTCCTACGGTCCGGTGCCCCGCGACGAGGCGGCGCTGGAGCGGCTCTCCCGGGTGCTGGCGGACGCGGACGGCCTGCTGCGCCACGCGTGAGCGCGCCGCGTATGAACGCCGTACGGCGGCGGCCGGGCGCCCCGGTTGTCGTACCGGCCCGGCACAATGAGCGGATCGGCCGAGAGGAGACGGATTCAGGTGGCAGCGCCACTGCCCAACACCCAGCAGGCGATGCGCCGGCGCAATCTCTCCCTCGTGCTGCACGCCGTGGCCGCCCACCCCCCCCAGTCCCCGGACCCGGGGGGGGGCGGGGGGGGGGGCGACGGCCCGGCGCGCCTTCT
>NZ_JBHYVB010000002.1:152110-153368 GCF_042750115.1 Streptomyces sp. NPDC059455 | reverse complement strand
CGCGCCGGCGCGCCACAAATAACACCAGGGGCGCGCCCCCGCGGCCCGCCCCCCGCCCGTGGTCCCCCGCGGGGGGGGCGGGGCGGGGGCCCCCCCCCCCCCCCCGTCTCCACGCTCGTCGACGAGCTGATCCGGGACGGGCTGCTGGTCGAGCTGGGCCCCTCCCGGCCCGGTACGGTCGGCCGCCCCGGCAGCGCCCTCCAGCTCAACGAGCGCGGTCCGGCCGGGCTGGGAGCGGAGATCGGGGTGGACCACCTCGCGGTGTGCGCGATGGACCTCGCCGGGCGGATACGGGCCCGTACGGAGCTCGCCTCGGCGAACCGCGACCGCCCACCGGCCCCGGTGCTCGCCCAGCTCGCCGGCCTGGTCCGGCAGGTCGCGGCGGAGGCGGAGCTGGGCGGGCTGCGGCCGGTGGGGCTCGCGGTGGCGGTGCCCGGCCTGGTGGCGCGGGACTCGTCGCTGGTCGTCCGCGCCCCCAACCTGGGCTGGGAGGGGGTGGACATCGGCCCCGAGCTGCGCGCGGCGCTGCCCGGTCTGCCGGTGACCGTGGACAACGAGGCGAATCTGGGCGCGCTCGCCGAGCTGTGGCGGGGCGGCCACGACCCGGCGCCGCGGGACTTCGTCCATGTCTCGGCCGAGATCGGCATCGGCGCCGCGGTCGTGCTCGACGGGCAACTGCTGCGCGGCACCCACGGTTTCGCGGGCGAGCTGGGCCATGTGCCGGTGCGCCCCGAGGGGCCCGAGTGCGCCTGCGGCGGCCGCGGCTGTCTGGAGCAGTACGCGGGCGAGGAGGCGGTGCTGCGGGCGAGCGGCCTGTCTTCGGAGGAGGCCGCGGCCCAGCACCCGGGCCCCGGCGGCCGTATCGCCGTGCTGGCGGTGCGGGCGGCGAGCGGCGACCAGCGGGCGCGGCGTGCGCTGCGCGGCGCGGGCTCGGCGCTCGGGATCGCCCTCGCGGGCGCGGTGAACCTCCTGGACCCGGAGAAGGTGGTGCTCGGCGGCGCGCTGACGCCGCTGGCGCCCTGGCTGCTGCCCGCCCTGGAGCGGGAGTTGGGCCGGCGGCTCACCGACCCGGCCCGTCCGGGCAGCGGGGCGGTGACCGTCTCCCGACTCGGCCCGGACGGTCCGCTGCTGGGCGCGGCCAGCTCGGTGGTGCAGGCGGTCCTCGACGATCCGGCGGGGTTCCGGGACCCCGCCGGGGGGGGGGGGGCGGCGGGGGTGACTGGCATCGCTGGCGGTGTGGGAGCCCCCCCAAGCACGT
>NZ_JBHYVB010000002.1:130728-152100 GCF_042750115.1 Streptomyces sp. NPDC059455 | reverse complement strand
GCCCCCCGCCGCCGGCCGCGCTGCGGGCGGGGGGGGGGGGGGGGGGGGGGGGGGGGCGCGCGGCCCGGGGGGCCGGGGGGGGGGGCCCCCCCCCCCCCCCGGGGCCGGTGAGCCGGCCGGGATCAGAGGAAGCGATGCATGATGTGCAGCCCCACATAGCCGTTCGTGGGGTGGGCGAAAGCCTTGGGGACGGTGCCGATGACCTCGAAGCCGAGTGAGCGCCACAGCGCCACCGCCCGGGTGTTGCTCTCCACCACGGCGTTGAACTGCATCGCCTTGTAGCCCTCGGCGCGCGCCCAGTCCAGGACATGCTCGCCCAGGGCCCGGCCCACACCGCGTCCGCCGTGCTCGGGGGCCACCATGAAACTGGCCCCCGCGATATGCGCGCCCGGCCCCATGTGGTTCGGGTTCATCTTGGCCGAGCCGAGGACCGTGCCGTCGGGGTCGGTGGCGACGACGGTACGGCTCGGGGGCTCCAGCATCCAGATCTCGCGGGCCCGGTCCTCGGCCAGGTCGCGGGGGTAGGTGTAGGTCTCCCCCGCGGCGACGACGCGGCGCAGGAAGGCCCAGATGGCGGGCCAGTCTCCGGCGGTGGCGGTCCTGATGAGCATGAGCGCCAGCATGGCCGTGCGAGCGGCGGCACGCGAGTGGTTTTCTCCCCGGCCGCCGCCCCACGAGGCGTCAGCGGGCAGCGCGCAGGAACGCCTCCAGGCCCGCCAGGTCGTCGGTGTTGAGGTAGTCCACGTCGGCGGCCAGGAGCTCACGCCACAGGGCGTCGCGCTCCGGTCCTGCCACGTCCGGGGTGGCCCAGAAGCGCACGGTCTGCCGGGCGTCGTGCGCGGAGGCGACGAGTCGGCGCAGCGTCTCGCGCTCCGCCGCCGGTATCGGACCGGCTCCCGTCCAGGTGAAGGTCTTGGTCCAGTCGGCGCTGATCAGCGGGATGAAGGAGGCGGGCACGCCCGAGCCGAGGTCCTCCAGCCGTCCGTCGTAGAAGGCGTGGCGCACCTTCTCGGCCTCCATGGGGGCCCGGGCGCCGCGGTCGCCGGAGATGACGGCCGTCACCGCGCCGCGGCGCACCCGGCCGCCGACCCCGCCGTAGGCGGCGCTGAACAGGTGGCCGTAGCGGCGCAGCCGCTTGGCCAGCTCCAGGTAGGTGGGCTCCCCGGCGGTCTTGATGTCGATCAGCAGCTGCAGCGACAGGTCGTAACCCCGGTAAACCCGGCCGCCGTTGGCCTTCACCCGCTGGGCCAGCGGGTCGAGGTAGAGCGACTCCAGGGTGCGGGTGGGGTCGAGGTCCGTGGCGTCGTGTGCGACCAGCAGCTGGCCGTCGACCAGCCAGATGTCGGCCTCGACGCTGCCGAAGCCGTGGGAGAGCGCGTCGAGGAGCGGACGCGGGTGCTCGTAGTCGTTGTGGGCGTGGGCTCTGGCCAGCGGCCGCTTGCCCTTGGAGCGGTCCCTCGAGCCGTCTTTCGAGTTGTCCTTCGCGACGGCGGTGTCGTCGAACGAGGCGGACGTGCCCGCGAACGCGGGCGCGGCCGCGCCGCCCGCCAGAGCGGCTCCGAGGGTGACGACAAAGGCACGGCGTGTACGGCGGTCCATGGGGCCTCCCGGCTCTCGTCCCGGCGCGGTGCCGGATACGCAGGCTCGACGCCAGTGAGTATCGGGCGGCCGTACACCCAAAGGGCAGTACTGAGCGAAGAGTTCCACCGGTGGTCCCCGGCCATTTCCTCACCGTTCCCGAGGTGCCGGGGCGGTTGCGGTGCCCGTGGGGGGCGCGGGGCGGATGCGCACGCCGGATGAACGGGCGGGGCGCGGCGGCCGTCGGCCCACGACGCATTCGGGATGTTTACCCGTCGGCGGCCGCCGCCATAACCCTCGCCCAGGCACTCTTTTGAGTGAATGCAAAAGCCCAAAGTCCGCTGATAGCTTGGCAGTTGCTTGAGCGGAATTTCTCTTCAAGGTCCGTACAGGGATGGGTGAGCATTCACGATGACGACGTCCGTTGAACCGGGTTCCGGTACCGACATTTCGCAGCCGCAGTTGAGCCTCGGCACGGCGGCCGCGCGGAATCTGGCGACGACGACCAAATCCGTTCCGCAAATGCAGGGCCTCACCTCGCGGTGGCTGCTGCGCATGCTGCCGTGGGTGCAGGTTCCGGGTGGTTCCTACCGGGTGAACCGCCGGGCCTCCCATACGCTCGGGGACGGGCGGGTGGAGTTCACCACCATCGGATCACAGGTGCGGGTCATCCCGGTCGAGCTGCGCGAGCTGCCGCTGCTGCGCCGGTTCGAGGACACCGCGGTGCTCGAGGCCCTGGCAGACCGCTTCACCCAGCGGGAGTTCGCGCCCGGCGATGTGCTGGTGGAGGCCGGGCGCCCGGCCGATGAGCTCCTCCTCATCGCCCACGGCAAGGTCGACAAATTGACCGAGGGCGCGTTCGACGAGCCCTCGGTGGTCGGCTCGGCCGCCGGTGGCGACCATATCGGGGAGCCGGAGCTGACCGCCGCCGAGGCGGGCACCTGGGGCATCACCGTGAAGGCCGTGACGTCCTGCACGGTGCTGACCCTGCCCCGGCAGGAGTTCGAGGAGCAGCTGGACCGCTCACCCGAACTGCGCGCGCATGTCGAGGAGGTGCGCTCGGCGCCGGAGACCGAGCGGAACGAGCACGGGGAGGCGGCCATCGCGCTGACCTCGGGCCATTCGGGCGAGCCGGTCCTGCCGGGTACCTTCGCGGAGTACGAGCTGGCGCCGCGGGAGTACGAGCTGAGCGTGGCCCAGACCGTGCTGCGCGTCCACACCCGCGTCGCCGACCTCTACAACGAGCCCATGAACCAGGTCGAGCAGCAGCTCCGCCTCACCATCGAGGCCCTACGCGAACGCCAGGAGCACGAGCTCGTCAACAACCCCGAGATCGGCCTGCTGCACAACGCCGACCTGTCCCAGCGCATCCACACCCGCAGCGGACCGCCCACCCCGGACGACCTCGACGCGCTGCTGGCCACCGTCTGGAAGGACCCGGGGCTGATCCTGGCGCATCCGCGCGCCATCGCGGCGATCGGCCGGCAGTTCAACAGCCATGGCATCTCCCCGCAGCCCACGGAGGTGAACGGGCATGCGCTCCCGGCCTGGCGGGGCGTGCCCATCCTCCCGTGCAACAAGATTCCGGTCTCCCGGAGCGGGGTGAGCTCCATTCTCGTTCTGCGCACCGGGGAGGAGAACCAGGGGGTCATCGGACTGCACCGCACCGGTATTCCCGACGAATACCAGCCGAGCCTCTCGGTGCGGTTCATGGGAATCAGCGAGCAGGCCATCATCTCGTATCTCGTCAGCGCCTACTATTCCGCGGCCGTGCTCGTCCCGGACGCGCTCGGAATTCTGGAGAACGTGGAAGTCGGGCTCTGAATCCGCCCGACGGACTCTGACGTCCGCCCGACCGGGCCTGTGGCCTTCGCATACCTTCCCGAAGATCTACCGAAATGGGTGATGAGCACTTATGACCACCTCCGTGGAGTCCGGTGAGCAGCCGCTGAGTCTGGGCACGGCCGCCGCGCGGAATCTGGCGACCACCACCAAGTCCGTTCCGCAGATGCAGGCCATCTCCTCCCGGTGGCTGCTGCGCGTCCTCCCCTGGGTCCAGGTGTCGGCCGGTACGTACCGGGTGAACCGCCGGCTGACCTACACGGTCGGGGACGGGCGGGTGGAGTTCATCACCACCGGATCACAGGTGCGGGTCATCCCGCCGGAGCTGGGCGAGCTGCCGACGCTGCGCGGATTCGGGGTCACCTCCGTGCTGGAGTCGCTGGCCGACGGCTGTGTCCAGCGCGAGTACGCGCCGGGGGATGTGCTGGTGGAGGCGGGCCGCCCGGCCGACCAGGTGTTCCTGATCGCCCATGGCAAGGTCCGCCAGATCGCCCCCGGCGCGTATGACGAGGGCAGCACGCTGGCGGTGCTGGCCGACGGGGAGTACTTCGGCGACGCGGTCCTGACCGGTCCGGAGCACACCTGGGAGTTCACCGCCCGGGCCGTCACCCGGACCACGGTGCTCACCCTCCCCCGCCGCGTCGTCCAGGAGGCCGCCGACCGCTCCGCGTCGCTGCGCGACCATCTCCAGGGGCTCGCCGAGCGGACCGCGCCCGCTCAGAACCGGCGCGGTGAGGCCGATATCGCCATCGCGTCCGGCCACTCGGGCGAGCCGGCCCTGCCGGGCACGTTCGTGGACTACGAACTGGAGCCTCGGGAGTACGCGCTGAGCGTGGCCCAGACCGTGCTGCGGGTCCACACCCGCGTCGCCGACCTCTACAACGAGCCCATGAACCAGGTCGAGCAGCAGCTCCGCCTCACCATCGAGGCCCTACGCGAACGCCAGGAGCACGAGCTCGTCAACAACCGGGAATTCGGTCTGCTGCACAACGCCGACCTGTCCCAGCGCATCCACACCCGCAGCGGTCCGCCCACCCCGGACGACCTCGACGAGCTGCTGGCCCGGCGCCGTAAGACCCAGTATCTGCTGGCGCATCCGCGCACCATCGCCGCCTTTGGGCGGGAGTGCAGCAACCGTGGTCTGTATCCGCAGGGCGTCGAGGTGGCCGGGGTCGCGGTGCGGGCGTGGCGCGGGGTTCCGCTGCTGCCCTGCAACAAGATCCCGATCAGCGAGTCCGGCACCAGCTCGATCCTGGCGATGCGCACCGGGGAGGAGAGCCAGGGGGTCATCGGACTGCATCAGACCGGTATCCCGGATGAGTACGAGCCCAGTCTGAACGTCCGGTTCATGGGCATCAGCGAGCAGGCCGTGACGTCCTATCTGGTCTCCGCCTACTACTCGGCGGCGATTCTGGTGCCCGATGCGGTCGGTGTGCTGGAGGACGTCGAGATCGGCCGCTGAGCCCGGCCGTCAGAGACCGGTCGCCGCGGGCGTGGATCAGGGACGGACGCTGCTGACCACGTCCGCGGTGGCTGCCAGCCCCTCGGAGATGGTGGGCGCCACGCTGCTGCTCGCCAGGTAGAAGCCCAGCGTCACACAGACCAGCGCATGCGAGATGCGCAGTCCGCCGCTGCGGAGAAACACCACTGTGAGGATCAGAAGCAGCAGGACCACGGAGATGGAAATGGCCATGGGGAGCCTCCTCGGCCACTACGGAGCATCGGAATCCGGCCGTCAGTGTGGCCCAGAATCACCCCTGGACCGCCGTCACCTGGTGCTCCATACGGGTGCCGATCTGCTGTGCGGTTACTCCCCGGCGGTCGCCGCCGCGCAGTGAGCGGGCGTGGCGAGCCCGCTCAGGCGTCGGCGCGGATCAGCTCGGCGGCCATCTCGCCGACCATGACGCAGGCCGCGTTGGTGTTGGCCGAGACGATCGACGGCATGATCGATCCATCGGCGATCCGCAGCCCCTCGACGCCGCGGACGCGCAGCCGGGGGTCCACCACCGAGTGCTCGTCCCCGCCCATCCGGCAGGTGCCGACGTGGTGGAAGTAGGTGCCGGTGTTCTCGCGGACGAAGTCGGCCAGTCCGTCCCGGCCGCTCACCCCGGGGCCGGGCAGCAGTTCACGCGGCTGCCACTCCTCGAACGCGTCGGTGGCGGCCAGCGACCGGGCCAGTTCGACTCCCTGGACCAGGGTGGCGAGGTCCCTTCCGTCGCTGAGATAGCCGGGGTCGATCAGCGGCCGGTCCTCGGGGTCCGCGCCGGAGAGCCGGACCGTGCCCCGGCTGTGGGGCTGCATCGCGGCGGCCGTCAGGGTGAAGCTGTTCGGCGGGAACGGCAGCAGCCTCGGGTGGAACGGGATGTGAAAGAGGAACACCTCGAGGTCGGGGCGGGTCAGCGCGGGGTCGGTCCGGGTGAACAGGGCCGCCTCGGCGGTGGTCAGCGGTGGCGGCGGCAGCGGGATACCCGCCTCGTGGACCAGCCCGACCAGGGGGTGGTCCTGCAGATTGGCCCCCACCTCGGGGGCGTCCACCAGCACCGGGACGCCCACCTCGCGCAGATGGCCGGCCGGGCCGATTCCGGAGAGCATCAGCAGCTTGGGCGAGTCCACCGAGCCCGCGCACACGATGACCTCACGCGCCGCGCGCACCCGGCGTGCCACACCGCCGGAGCCCGCGTATTCGACGCCGACGCAGCGGGTGCCCTCGAAGAGCAGCCGCTGTGCGTGGGCCTCGGTGCGCACGGTCAGGTTGGGGCGGTCCATCGCCGGGTCGAGGTAGGCGACCGCCGTGCTCTGGCGACGGCCTTCGCGGACGGTCCACTCATGGCGCCCGGCGCCGTCGCTCTCCGCGCCGTTGAAGTCGTCGTTGTAGGGATGGCCGAGTTCCTTGGCGGCGTCGAGGAAGGCGGTGCTCAGCGGGTTGGGCGTCTCGGCCCGGCTGAGCCGCAGCGGGCCGCCGGTACCCCGGAAGCGCGGGTCACGGCCCTCGGCGTGCTCGAGGGCGCGGAAGGTCTCCAGCACCGAGGCGGCGTCCCAGCCGGTGCATCCGTCGGCGGCCCAGGCGTCGAAGGTGCCGAGGTGGCCGCGGACGTAGGTCATCACATTGATGCTGCTGGAGCCGCCGAGCACCTTGCCGCGCGCGGCGGCCTGCGGATGCCCGGCCAGGCCCGGCTGCGGGACGGTGGTGTAGCCCCAGTCGTGCTCACCGCCGATGAGGGTGAACCACGCGGTGGGGTCGTGGATCTGCGCGGCCGCGTCGTCCTTCCCGGCCTCCAGCAGCAGCACCCGTACGTCCGGGGCTTCCGTCAGCCGGGCCGCCACCACGGCGCCCGCCGAGCCCGCCCCCACCACGATGTAGTCGAAGTCGCTCATCATGTGCCCCCGTTCCGGACTCACCCGACGTGCCGCACAGCTGTTCGGCACTCTAGTGGCGTGATCGCGGAGCGGGGGCGGGTTCGCCGGATCCGGCCGGTCGGCCGGTGGAGCCGCCGGCCGGTCAGCCGGTGGGGGCCGGCAGATCCACCAGCCCGGCGAGCGCCTGCCGGTGGCGGCCGGGGGTGCCCAGCGCGATCTCGTCGCTCTTGGCCCGCTTGAGATACAGATGGGCCGGGTGCTCCCAGGTCATGCCGATGCCGCCGTGCAGTTGGACGCACTCCTCGGCCGCGTGCACCGCCACCTCGGCGCAGTGCGCCTGGGCCACGGCCACCGCGACCGGTGTGTCCGGGCTGTCCGTGGCGAGTGCGTCGGCGGCGTACCGGGCGGTGGCGCGCGCCGAGACCAGCTCCAGCCACAGCGCGGCCATGCGGTGCTTGAGCGCCTGGAACGAGCCGATGGGACGCCCGAACTGATGGCGTTCCTTGGTGTGGCGGACGGTCTCGGTCAGACACCATTCGGCCACGCCCAGTTGTTCGGAGGCGAGCAGCCCGGCCCCGGTCAGCAGCGCCCGCCCGATGGCCGCCTCGGCCCGGTGGGGCCCGGCCAGCCGACGGGCGGGGGCGCCGGTGAGGGTCACCGCGGCGAGCGGGCGGGTGAGGTCGAGCGAGGTGAGGGGTTCGACGGTGACGCTGGTCTCGGCGGTCTCCACGGCGTAAAGACCGTGGCCGTCCGCGCCGGTGGCGGGGACGAGCAGCACATCGGCGCCCGCCGCGCCCGCGACTCCGGAGACCTGGCCGCTGAGCGTGGTGTCGCCGTCGGCCCGTACGGTCGCGGCGGGCGCGCCGGACCCGCCGCCGGTCACCACGGCCGCGGTGGACAGCGGCACCGCGAGGGCGCCGACCGTGCGGCCCTCGGCGACCGCGCCGAGCAGCCGGGCCACGGCCTCCTGGTCGGTGTCGCAGCGGAGCAGTGCGGCGGTGGCGAGGACGGCGCTGGTGAGGTAGGGCACGGGGGCGACGGCGCGGCCGAGCTCCTCCATCACCACCGCCGCCTCCCGCGCGGTGGCGCCCTGGCCGCCGAGCTTGTCCGGCACCAGCAGCCCCGCGGTGCCCATCTCGGCGCCCAGCGCGCGCCACAGCGCCATGTCGTGGGCCCGGCCGCTCTCGGCCTCGGACATCACCGTGGCGGGCGGGCAGCGGTCGGTGAGCAGCGACCGTACGGCCGCGCGCAGATCGTCCTCCGCCTCGGAGTAGAGCAGGTCGGCGGTGCTCATCGGGGCAGGTCCTTCCACGGGACGTCCTTGTCGGTCCGCGGCTCGGGCGGCAGGCCCAGGACGCGTTCGGCGATGATGTTGAGCAGCACCTCCGAGGTGCCGCCCTCGATGGAGTTGCCCTTGGCGCGCAGATAGCGGTAGCCGGCCTCGCGCCCGGTGAAGTCCACGAGTTCGGGGCGGCGCAGCGTCCAGTCGTCGTAGAGCAGCCCCTCCTCCCCCAGCAGCTCCACCTCCAGCGCGCTGATCCGCTGGTTGAGGCGGGCGAAGGCGAGCTTCATGGCCGAGCCCTCGGGGCCGGGCTGGCCGACCGCGAGCTGCTGGCGCAGCCGCTCGCCCGCGAGCCGGGCCGCCTCGGACTCCGTCCACAGCCGCAGCAGCCGCTGGTGGAGGTCGTGGGTGCGCAGTCCGGGCCGCTCCCGCCAGGTGTCGGCGACGAGGCCGATCATGCCGCCCTCGCGGGGGACGCGGCCGCCGCCGATGGCGACCCGCTCGTTCATCAGGGTGGTCTGGGCGACCCGCCAGCCCTCGCCGATCCCGCCGAGCCGCCGGCTGTCGGGGATCCGCACCCCGGTGAGGAAGACCTCGTTGAACTCCGCCTCGCCGGTGATCTGGCGCAGTGGCCGGACCTCGACCCCGGGGTCGGTCATATCGCAGATGAAGTAGCTGATGCCGCGATGTTTGGGCTGGTCGGGGTCGGTGCGGGCGATGAGGATGGCCCAGCGGGCGAGATGGGCGCTGGAGGTCCAGACCTTCTGTCCGTCGACCACCCAGTCGTCGCCGTCGCGCACCGCCCGGGTGGCGAGCGCCGCGAGGTCGGATCCGGCGCCGGGCTCGCTGAACAGCTGGCACCACACCTCCTCGCCGGTCCACAGCGGGCGCAGCAGCCGTTCCCGCTGCTCGTCGGTGCCGAAGCCGAGGATGGTGGGGGCGGCCATGCCGAGGCCGATGCCGATGCGGCGGGGGTCGTTGTCGGGCGCCTCCGCGGCCTCCAGCTCGGCGTCGACGACGGCCTGAAGGGAGCGCGGGGCGTCGAGGCCGCCGAGTCCGGCCGGGTAGTGCACCCAGGCGAGCCCGGCGTCGAAGCGGGCGCGCAGGAAGGCCAGGCGGTCGGTGGTGGCGGGCGGATGGGCGTCCAGGAGTTCATGGACGCGGCGGCGCAGCTCGTCGGCGTCCACGGCGGGGTGGTGCCGGGTGGTGCTCATCGGTCCCCTCCGGCCTGCCCGGGGACGACGACCACGCGGCCGGTGGTCACGCCGTCGGCGACGCGCTGGACGGCGTCGGCCGCGTCCTTCAGCGGTACGCGCTCGCTGACCAGCGGTTTGACGGTGCCCTGCGCGGCGAGCTTGGTCAGCTCCTCGTGGCAGGCGCGGATCGCGGCCGGGTCGTGGGTGTTGTACAGGCCCCAGTGGAGGCCGAGGATGGCGTAGTTCTTGACCAGGGCGTGGTTGAGGGCGGCCTGGGGGACGACGCCGCTGGCGAAGCCGACGATCACGATGCGGCCCTCGAAGGCGACGCATTTGACGGACTTGACGAAGGCGTCGCCGCCGACCGGGTCGTACACGACGTCCGCGCCGCGTCCGCCGGTGGCCTCCTTGACGGCCGCCACGATGTCGTCGGCACGCCGGTCCAGGACGAGGTCGCAGCCGAGCTCGCGGGCGACCTGGGCCTTTTCCTCGCCGCCGACGACACCGATCACGGTGGCTCCGGCCGCCTTGCCGAGCTGGACGGCGGCGCTGCCGACCCCGCCCGCTGCGGCGTGCACCAGGAGCGTCTCACCGGACTGGATACGGGCCCTGCGGTGCAGGCCGAACCAGCCGGTCTGGTAGCCGATGTGCAGCGCCGCGGCCTCGGCGTCGTCCAGCGCGTCGGGGGCGGGCAGTGCGGCCGCCGCCGCCACGGGCACCAGCTCGGCGAAGCCGCCCGCGGGGAGCGTGGGCGTGGCCAGGACGCGGGAGCCGACCACGCCCTCGGCACCCTCGCCGACGGCGACGACCTCGCCGCACACCTCGACGCCGGGGGTGAACGGCAGGGGCGGCCGCACCTGGTACTGGCCGCGGCACAGCAGGGCGTCGGGGAAGTTGACGTTGACGGCCCGGACCCGCAGCAGCAGCTGTCCCGGTCCCGCCTGGGGGTCCGGCACCTCGTCGAGGCGCATGACCTCACCGGGCTCGCCATTGTCGTGCACTCGCCATGCCTGCATCCGGTGGCCTCCACAAACGGATCGTCGGAACGCGGTACCGCGCCGGGTCGAACATACTAACCAGTCGGTACGAGGAGCGGAACCGCCATCACCGTCAGCCATCCTGACCTGCCCGCCCGGCGGCGGATGAACTCTTGTGCAACTCTGGAGGCACCCTTGAGCCCGGCGCCTCGGCAGTTAAGAGTGGACGGCGACATATCGGTTCGTTTCCCAGCGAGCCGATGCCGGAACGGGACGGGAGATGACTGTGCCCGACAACAAGGCGATCAGCGAGGCCGAGATGGAGGCCAGGCTGCACGGCATCTGTTTCAAGACCGGACCGCCGCGCCGCATCGGAGTCGAACTCGAATGGCTCATGTACGACCCGCACGACCCCGCACGACCCATCGAGGCGGCCCGGCTCGAAGCCGCGGTCACCGCCCTGCGCGGACTGCCTCTGCGGTCCGCCATCACCTTCGAACCCGGCGGTCAGGTGGAGCTCAGCTCCCTCCCGGCCGACTCCCTCACCGCGTGTGTGGAGTCCGCGGCCGCCGATCTGGTTCTCGTACGTTCCGTACTCACCGGCCTGGGCCTCGGGCTCGCCGGTCACGGACATGACCCCTGGCGCCCACCGAGACGCTTCCTCACCACGCCCCGGTACGAGTGCATGGAGACCTACTTCGACCGCCGGGGGCCGGCCGGGCGCTCCATGATGTGCAACACCGCCTCCGTGCAGGTCTGTGTGGACGCCGGGCACGAGGAGCCCGGACCGCTCGGCATGGCACGGCGCTGGCGGCTCGCCCATCTGCTGGGCGCGGTGCTGACCGCCGCGTTCGCCAACTCGCCGCTGCGCCAGGGCCGCCCCACGGGCTACCGCTCCACCCGGCAGGCACTGTGGACGGCGATGGAACCCGGACGCACCCACGCCCCGGCCGACGGCCGGGATCCCCGCACGGCCTGGGCCCACTACGTGCTGGACGCGCCCGTGATGGCCATCCGGGACGAGCAGGCACCCTGGACGGTGCCGTCCGGGGTGACCTTCCGCCAGTGGGCCCGGACGGCGCTGCCCCGGCCACCCACCCACGACGACCTCGACTTCCACATCTCCACGCTCTTTCCCCCCGTCCGCCCGCGCGGCCATCTGGAACTGCGCATGATCGACGCGCAGAGCGGTGAGGACGGATGGATCGTCCCCCTTGCCGTCACAGTGGCGCTCTTCGACGATCCCGAGGCTGCTGAAACGGTTTACCGGGTGGTGAAGCCGCTCGCCGAGACGGCGGGGGCGCGCCCCGCACCGGGCAATCCGCTGTGGCGCGCCGCGGCCCGCCACGGTCTGGCCGACCCCGAACTGCGCACCGCCGCCGTCAGCTGCTTCACCACGGCGCTGGACGCGCTGCCGCGTATCGGCGCCTCCCCCGCCATCACCGCCGCCGTCGCCGCCTTCACCGACCGCTATGTGGTCCGCGGCCGATGTCCCGCCGACGATCTGCTCGCTCCCCTCACCGGTAAGGAGGGACGGTCATGACCGCCCCCGATTCCGATCTCACCATCGATCCCGAGGCGCTGCGCCGGCGCGCCGAGAAGGCGCTGCGCACCGCGCGCGACCGCACCCACACCCTGACCACCTGCGTGGACGAGCCCGACCTCACCGCCCAGCACTCCCCTTTGATGTCCCCGCTGGTGTGGGATCTGGCGCACATCGGCAACCAGGAGGAGCAGTGGCTGCTGCGCGCGGTCGGCGGACGTGACGCCCTGCGCCCCGAGATCGACTCGATCTACGACGCCTTCGAGCATCCGCGCGCCGAGCGGCCCACCCTGCCGCTGCTGGCGCCCGCCGAGGCCCGCGGCTATGTCCACGAGGTGCGCGGCCGGGTGCTGGACATCCTGGAGCGGATCGAGCTGCGCGGCGCCCCGCTGGTGGACGCGGGCTTCGCCTTCGGCATGATCGCGCAGCATGAGCAGCAGCACGACGAGACGATGCTCATCACCCACCAGCTGCGCCGCGGACCCGCCGCGCTCACCGCCCCACCACCGCCCGACGCGGGCGACGGCGCGGCCCTGCCGGAAGAGGTGCTGATCCCGGGCGGCCCGTTCACCATGGGCACCTCGGCCGAGCCCTGGGCCCTGGACAACGAGCGGCCCGCGCACCACCGGCTGGTCCCGGCCTTCCACATCGACACCACTCCGGTGACCAACGGCGCCTACGAGCGGTTCATCGCGGACGGCGGCTACACCGAGCGGCGCTGGTGGACGGCCGACGGCTGGGCGTACATCCAGGAGCACGGCCTCGCCGCCCCGCTGTTCTGGCGGCGCGAGGGCGGGCAGTGGCTGCGCCGCCGGTTCGGAGTGACGGAGCCGGTGCCGCCGGAGGAGCCGGTGGTGCATGTGAGCTGGTACGAGGCGGACGCCTACGCCCGCTGGGCGGGGCGGCGGCTGCCGACCGAGGAGGAGTGGGAGAAGGCCGCCCGCCACGACCCGGAGAGCGGCCGGTCCCGGCGCCATCCGTGGGGCGACGAGGATCCCACGCCCGACCACGCCAACCTGGGCCAGCGCCATCTGCGGCCCGCGGCGGCAGGCAGCTATCCGCGGGGCGCCTCCCCGCTGGGGGTGCGGCAGCTGATCGGCGATGTGTGGGAGTGGACCTCGAGCGACTTCCTGCCCTACCCGGGGTTCCGCGCGTTCCCGTACCGCGAGTACTCGGAAGTCTTCTTCGGCCCGTCGCACAAGGTGCTGCGCGGCGGTTCCTTCGCGGTGGACGAGGTCGCCTGCCGGGGCACGTTCCGCAACTGGGACCTGCCGGTCCGCCGCCAGATCTTCTCCGGCTTCCGCACCGCGCGGGACGCGTCCTGATGTGCCGGCACCTGGCCTACCTCGGGCCGCGGACCTCCATCGGCGAGGTGGTCGTGGGGGGGGCGGGCGGCGAGGGGAGGGTGGGGGGGGCGGGGGGGGGGGCGTTCGGCGCAAAAACGGCACCGGGCCCGGGGGGGGAACCCCCGCGGCCCCGGCCCATCACCGCGTACCGCCGACTACTTGACGACGGCGGCCGCCTCCTTGGCGGCCTTCGCGTCCTTCGCGGACACGCCCGACTTCGCGGGCACCGGCGTGGCGTGCGGGGCGCAGGTCACGTCCTTGGCGTCCACCGTGCCCTTGAGCAGGTAGGCGTCCACCCGGTCGTTGACGCACGGGTTCACCAGACCGGTGACCCCGTGCGAACCGGCGTCCTTCTCGGTCACCAGACGCGAGCCCTTCAGCCGCTTGTGCAGCTCCACCGCGCCCTCGTACGGGGTCGCGGCGTCACGGGTGCTCTGCACGATCAGCGTCTTGGGCAGCCCCTTGGCGGCCCCCACCTCCAGCGGGGTCCCCTGCTTGGCTCCCCAGGTGGCGCACGGCAGGTTCATCCAGGCGTTGGACCAGGTCAGGAAGGGGTAGTCGCGGTGGAGCCGGGTGTTGTCCCGGTCCCACTTCGCCCAGCTGGTCGGCCACTTGGCGTCGGCGCACTCGACGGCGGTGTAGACGGCGTTGCCGTTCTCCGAGGCGATGTTGCCCGCGGTGTCGGACATGTCCGGGCCCGCGGCCTCGACCAGCGCCTTCTCATCGCCGCCGAGGTAGTCGCTCCACACCTGGGCGACCGTGGCCCACGACGAGTCGTAGTACGGAGCGCTCTGGAAGAACCCGAGCAGTTCGGCCGGGCCCACGACCCCGCCGATGGGGCTCTTCTTGGCGGCCGCGCGCAGCGTCTCCCACTGCTTCTGGACCTTCGCCGGGGTGTCGCCGATGTGGTAGGCGGCGTCGTTCTTGGCGACCCACGCCTTCCAGTCGTTCCAGCGCGTCTCGAAGGCGACGTCCTGGTCCAGGTTGGCCTGGTACCAGATCTTCTCCCGCGAGGGGTTCACCACGCTGTCCACGATCAGCCGGCGCACATGGGTCGGGAAGAGCGTCGCGTAGACCCCGCCGATGTACGTTCCGTAGGAAACGCCCAGGTAGTTGAGCTTCTTGTCGCCGAGCGCGGCCCGGATGACGTCGATGTCCCGGGCGGTGTTGGGCGTCGTCATCTGCGGCAGCATCCGGCCGCTGCGCTCCTTGCACCCTTCGGCGTACTCGCGGGCCAGCTTGCGCTGGACGCGCTTGTCCGCCTCGCTGTCGGGCACCGGGTCCAGCTTCGGGGCCTTGACGAACTCCTGGGGATCCACGCAGGAGATGGCCGCGGAGTGGCCCACCCCGCGCGGGTCGAAGCCGACGAAGTCGTACGCCTTCGACACCTTCGTCCACAGCGGGTTCTTGGTGGTGACCCGGGTCGGGAAGCGCAGCCCGGAGCCGCCGGGCCCGCCCGGGTTGTAGATCAGCGAGCCCTGCCGCTCGGAGGCGGAGCCGGTGTTGGCGATCCGGTCCACCGCGAGCTTGATGGTGCGGCCGTTCGGCTTGGCGTAGTCGAGCGGCACGGTGACATAGCCGCACTGGATGGGCTTGGCGAGCCCCCAGTCGGCCGGGCAGTCCGTCCAGTCGATGCCCTTCTTCGCGGCCTTGGCCGCGGCCACCGCCACACCACGGGCCTCGGCGGCCCCGCCGGGCGTCCGCTCCGAGGCCCCGGCCGTGGGGGCGGCCAGCGCACCGGTTATCAGCGCACCGGCGATCACACCGCCGGTCGCGCCGAAGAGTGCTGTGCGTCTCACGTAGTCATCCCCCTGCTTTGTTGCGCCGCCACGACGCGGCGATGATCACAGAGTGTCAGGGGGATTCTTCTGTCTTGCTTACCGCCGAGTACAGGGCAAACCGCCGTTTCTTTATCAAGACGTGAACATCAGCCCACGGCCGCGGCCGCCGCGTCGAGGGCCCGGCGGAGGTGGAGGGCGTCCGGGGCCACGGCGGTGGCGAGGGCGGCGGGGCCGGTCAGCGGCGTGAGGACGGCGGTCTCGGCGAGGGCGCGGGGCGTGATGGGACGACTGTCATAGGCCGGATCGACGACGAGCAGCTGGCCCACCGCCCGATGGCCGCCGAGGACCGCGCCGCCGTCCCAGCCGGGGGCGCCGGGGCCGTGGGCGAGCTCCTGGTCGAGGAGCGGGCGCCCGGCGCGGCGGACGGTGAGGCGGCTGATCAGACGGCCCGGGGATTCGCCGGTGCGGCCCAGTATCTGCTCCTCGCGGAGCACGAGGCGGGCGGTGGGGGCGAGTTCGACACGGGTGGTCATCAGCAGTTCGCTGCCATGGGCGGAGATCAGCGGCTCGGGCAGCCAGTGCAGGGTCGCACCGTCGGCGACGGTCAGCCGGATCTCGTAGTACGCGGGCCCGGCCGCCCGCCCGGGCAGGGCGATGGTGGCCGCGGCGGAGCCGACGCGCAGCCGGGCGTCCGGCCCGGCGGTCACCTCCAGGGCGATCCGATCGCCGCCGAGGGGCGCGCTCATGGCCCCGACCACGGTGACAGACGCCTCCCCAACCGCGCCCCGGGTACGCCGCAACGCGAGCGGCCCGTCCCCGGCGAGCACGGGCAACGCGGTACCCCCGCGCCCGTCCGCCTCGGCGACGAGACGGGCGGTGGCCCGTACGGCCGGGGTTGAGGTGCCCGTCGCGGCCACGGTGCCCGAGCCGCGCCGCGTTACCGGGGCCTCCCGCTCCGGGGCGGGGGTCATGCCGGGGCCGCTGTCCAGGCGGCCAGGCGGGCGTTGACCCAGTCGGCGATGGGGCGGACACCGTCCTCGGCGACCAGGGAGGTGAAGGCGACGGGGAGTTCACCGCGCTGGGCCTCGGCGTCGCGGGCCATACGTGCCAGGTCCGAGCCGACGTAGGGGGCCAGGTCGGTCTTGTTGACCACGAGCAGATCGGCGGTGGTCACGCCGGGGCCGCCCTTACGCGGGATGTCGTCGCCGCCCGCGACGTCGATGACGAACACCTGCGCGTCCACCAGGCCCTTGGAGAACGTCGCGGTGAGGTTGTCCCCGCCGGACTCGACCAGGATCAGATCGAGCGGACCCACGGTCTCCTCGAGCTCCTCGACCGCCTCCAGGTTGGCGGAGATGTCGTCGCGGATCGCGGTGTGGGGGCAGGCGCCGGTCTCCACGGCGGTGATGCGCTCCGGCGGCAGTACGGCGTTGCGCAGCAGGAACTCGGCGTCCTCGCGAGTGTAGATGTCATTGGTGACCACGGCGAGGGAGAGTCGGTCGCGCAGCGCCCGGCACAGCGCGGCGACGGTCGCGGTCTTGCCCGAACCCACCGGTCCGCCGAGGCCGATACGCAGCGCCCGACGGGTGCCGTCGGGGCGGTGGAGGCCGGGGGCGCCGTAGGTGTGGCGCGGGGGGTAGGTGTCCGCGTGGTCGAGATGCATGAACGGCTCCGATGTTCCAGCAGGGGGGGCGGGGGGCGGGGGCGGCGCGGGCCCGGCTACGAGGCGAAGAGGCGTACGGACCAGGTGGCGTGCTGTTCGGCGGCGATATCGAGCAGCGGCGCGGAGGCGGCGGGCAGCGCGCCCGGCCCCTCCTCGAGGGCCCGCCGCGCCGCGTCGGCGGCCCGCGCCACGACCTGGTCCAGCTCGGGGGCGAGACGGGCGAGGACGGCGGTGGCGTCGAAGGGGTCGAGGCTCAGCAGCCGTACGGCGGCGGTCGCCGGCCCGCTCACCGCCTCGTACCCGGCGGCGTACGCGGCGTCCGGCGGCCCCAGCCCGGCGGCCCGCGCGGTGAGTCCGAGCACCACGGGCTGATGCGCCCCGCGCGGCCGGGCGGCGGCCAGGGCGTCCAGCTCGGGCGACGGCCAGGTGGCGCGGGCGGCGCGCATCAGCTGGCGCCCGAGCCGCCGGGCGGTGGCCCGCAGTGCGGAGCTGGGGGTACGGGCGTCCGCCGCATCGTCCAGCGCGAGCGGATCGAGCCCGGCGGCGGCCGCGGCGGCGAGCCCCGCCGCGGTGAGCCCAGCGGTGTGCAACCGGCCCCGGCAGAACGCCTCCAGGGAGGCCGCGTCATGGATCCGGCCCGCCGCGACAGCGGCCTCGGCACCACCGGAATGCGCATGCCCTCCGGCGGGAAACCGACCATCGGCGAGCACGAGCAATGCGGCGACCCCACCAGGGGCATCTCCCCCGGGCGCCCGTTGACGGGCCCGGTCCGGCTCGCTCGGGGGCGGGGCGCCGGGGGGCCAGGGGGCGGGGTCCCTGCCACGCGGCGGAGCCGCATATCGATGCTGCGGGAAGGGGCGGGGTGGGGGAAGGTCCACCGGCAGGCCATCCGCGGCCGGACCGCGGGCGTCCCGGGCAGTGGGCGGGGTCTCGTTCGTGGGCATGACGGGTCCGGTCAGAAGAGGAAGTACCGCTGGGCCATGGGAAGTTCCGTCGCCGGGGCCGGTTCGACGGGCCCGCCGTCGATCGTCACGGTGAACGTGTCGGGGTCGACCTCGACCCGCGGCAGGGCGTCGTTCTCCCGCATGTCCGCCTTGGTCACCCCCCGCGTGCCACCGATCGCGGCGAACCGCTTGTGGAGGTCCAGCCGGTCGGCCAGACCGTCGTCCAGGGCGGCCTGGGTCACGAAGTTGACCGAGCCCCTGGCCGCCGCGCGGCCGAGCGCGCCGAACATGGGGCGCGGCAGGACCGGCTGCGGGGTCGGGATGGAGGCGTTGGCGTCGCCCATCTGCGCATACGCGATCTGGCCGCCCTTGATGACCAGGTGCGGTTTGACGCCGAAGAACGCGGGGTCCCAGAGCACCAGGTCGGCCAGCTTTCCGACCTCCACCGAGCCGATCTCCCCGTCGAGGCCCTGGGCCACCGCCGGGTTGATGGTGTATTTGGCGACATAGCGACGCGCCCGGTGGTTGTCGGCCCGGCCGTCCCCAGCCAACGCCCCGCGCCGTCGCTTCATCACATGCGCGGTCTGCCAGGTGCGCAGCACCACCTCGCCGATCCGCCCCATGGCCTGGGAGTCGGAGGAGATGATCGAGATCGCGCCGAGGTCGTGCAGTACATCCTCGGCGGCGATGGTGCTGGGCCGGATGCGGGACTCGGCGAAGGCGAGGTCCTCGGGGACGGCCGGGTTGAGGTGGTGGCAGACCATCAGCATGTCGAGGTGCTCCTCGACGGTGTTGACGGTGTGCGGGCGGGTCGGATTGGTGGAGCTGGGCAGTATGTTCGGCTGGGAGACCACGGTGATGATGTCGGGCGCGTGCCCGCCGCCCGCGCCCTCGGTGTGATACGCGTGGAGGGTGCGCCCGGCGATGGCGGCGAGGGTGTCGCCGACGAAGCCCGCCTCGTTGAGGGTGTCGGTGTGGATGGCGAGCTGGGCGCCGCTCTCCTCGCAGACGCCGAGGCAGGCGTCGATGGCGGCGGGGGTCGCCCCCCAGTCCTCATGGATCTTGAATCCGAGGGCCCCGCCGCGCAGTTGGGACCACATCGCCTCGCGCGAGACGGTGTTGCCCTTGCCGAGCAGCCCGATGTTGACCGGATACCCCTCCAGCGCCTCGAACATCCGGGCGAGATGCCAGGGTCCGGGGGTGATGGTGGTGGCCTTGGTGCCCTCGGCGGGTCCGGTGCCGCCGCCGACGAGGGTGGTGATCCCGGAGGAGAGCGCCTGGTCGACGAGGGTCGGGGAGATGAAGTGGACATGGGCGTCGATGGCGCCCGCGGTGAGGATCCTGCCGTTGCCCGCGATGACCTCGGTCTCGGGCCCGATGACGAGGTCGGGGTGGACGCCGTCCATGGTGTCGGGGTTCCCGGCCTTGCCGATCCCGGTGATACGGCCGTCACGCAGGCCGATGTCCGCCTTGACGACGCCCCAGTGGTCGAGCACGACGGCCCCGGTGATCACGGTGTCGGGGGCGCCCTCGGCGCGGGTGGCGCGGGACTGGCCCATGGATTCGCGGATCACCTTGCCGCCGCCGAAGACCGCCTCGTCCCCGGCCCGGCCGGGCCCGCCGCCGCGGTCCTCCTCGATCTCGATGAAGAGGTCGGTGTCGGCGAGCCGGATGCGGTCCCCGGTGGTGGGGCCGAAGAGATCGGCGTACGCGGGGCGGTTCAGTTCAGCGCTCATCGAGCTCTCCTCCCGTCTCCCCGCGCAGCCCCGGCACGATCCGCTCCCCCGCGATCGGGATCAGGGCGACCTCCACGGGGATGCCCGGTTCGAAGCGCACGGCGGTGCCCGCGGCGATGTTCAGCCGCTTGCCGCGGGCGGCGGCGCGGTCGAAGTCGAGGCCGGGGTTGGCCTCGGCGAAGTGGTAGTGGGAGCCGACCTGGACGGGCCGGTCGGCGGCGTTGAGCACGGTGAGACGGGTGATGGGCCGCCCCTCGTTGAGGCGCACCGGCTCATCGGCGTACAGGATCTCTCCGGGGATCATGGGCAGGCCCCCGTCAGGCGATCGGCTGATGGACGGTGACCAGCTTGGTGCCGTCGGGGAAGGTGGCCTCGACCTGCACGTCCTGGAGCATCTCGGGTACGCCCTCCATGACCTCGTCGCGGGTGAGCACCCGGCGGCCGGAGGCCATCAGCTCGGCGACGCCGCGGCCGTCGCGGGCGCCCTCCAGGATGTGTGCGGTGATCAGCGCCGTCGCCTCGGGGTGGTTGAGGAGCACGCCCCGGGCCCGTCGCTTCTCGGCCACGTCGGCGGCCACATGGATGAGCAGACGTTCCTGCTCATGCGGGGTCAAGCGCATGTTTTCCACCTCATTCTCGCCCTTATCCCGCGAAGGCCCCGATCCGGCGGAAATCTCCCGCTCCGCGCCGTCCGGGTCGACTCGCGCCCAACCTTCGCAGGCTAGTTCCGCGGCATTTCGTCTGCGTTAACTGAGCCCTTGCCCGAGCAACCATGATCAATTCGATCGGTGCTGCTCAAGACGGTCTCATGAGCCACCGTCACGTTCCCGTACCCCCTTCGGCCACCGCCCGACATCCGCTCGGCGGACCCGTACGTCCGGCTATCGCACTTGACGGCCCCACCGCATAGCCCCGATTCTCATCACCGCAACACCATGATTCACCTGCTCCGCTCCAACCCCCCACATCACAACGGAGCTCAACTGTGAAGCGAATAGCGTCAATTCGCCGCGGAAGCCTCGCGGCGGCAACCGGTGCCGCGCTCGCCGCGGCCCTGCTGAGCGGCGCCTCCGGCGCCGAGGCCAACGTCAACACCAAGGCCGCCGCCCCCGACGTGGACGTCGCGGCCGTCAAGGCCGACCTGGGCGAGCTGCAGTCCATCGCGGACGCCAACGGCGGCAACCGCGCCCATGGCGAGCCCGGCTACCAGAAGTCCCTGGACTTCATCAAGGGCAAGCTGGACGAGGCCGGATTCACCACCTCCGTCCAGGAGTTCACCTCCGGCGGCAAGAAGGGCTACAACCTCGTCGCCGACTGGAAGGGCGGTGCCGACGACAAGGTCGTGATGGCCGGTTCCCATCTCGACTCGGTCGAGGCCGGCCCGGGGATCAACGACAACGGTTCCGGCTCGGCCGCGATCCTCGAGGTCGCGCTCGCCGTGGCCAAGGCCGACCTCCAGCCCACCAAGCATCTGCGGTTCGCCTGGTGGGGCGACGAGGAGGACGGCATGGTCGGGTCGACGCACTACGTCGACAGCCTGGCGGCCGACGAGAAGTCGAAGATCGACTCCTACCTCAACTTCGACATGCTCGGCTCCCCCAACCCGGGCTACTTCGTCTATGACGACGACCCGGAGCTGGAGAAGGTCTTCAAGGACTGGTACGCGGCGAAGAACATCACGACCGAGAAGGAGACCGAGGGCGACGGCCGCTCGGACCACGCCCCGTTCAAGGACGCGGGCGTGCGGGTCGGCGGTCTGTTCACCGGCGCCGAGGCCACCATGAGCCAGGAGCAGGCCGACCAGTGGGGCGGCAAGGCGGGCGAGGCGTTCGACCCGTGCTACCACTCCGCATGCGACAAGACGTCGAACATCGACGACAAGGCGCTGGACCTGAACACCGACGCCATCGCCAACGCGATCTGGGCGCTCAGCTCCTGACGAGCGCCCCCACACCGGACCGGCGCTGAGCCGGTCCGGTCCCGTCCGTCACTCCTCGCGGCCCCGGCGCCCCGCCCCCCCGGGCGGGCCCCGGGGGTGGGCCGCGGTGGCGAAGAGCCCCCCGGGGCCCCCGGCGGGCCCGGGGGGGGGGCGCCGAGTACACCGGGGGTGGACCAGGTTCTCCCCGC